>JAAFHL010000235.1 GCA_013298365.1 Bacteroidota bacterium
AAAAAAAGTTATTGCCAAAAAAATTTCTATGTGAATAAAAATTGAGGCATTTTTTGTCATTATGAATAAAAATAAAACCACAAAGTTCACAAAGAAAAGCCCACACAAAGGACACAAAGTAACTTATTTTTGATAAATCTTTGTGTCCTTAGTGAATCCTTTGAGAACTTTGTGGTAAAATTTAACCTTTTATTCGAGTATTTTATATACCAAAGCTATGGATTTTATCTGTACACTTTTCGCTAGCGAATTTTTTTACTATCTTTGTATAAAATTCACGACATCTCTCCATATTATGAAACATTTATCTATATTTTCAAGGCTTTCTTACTTGCTATTTTTCGTTTTGTTATTCGGGCAAGTTGCTTGTATTGAAAAAGAATGTCCCAAAGGCTGCGAAAATGGCGGCACTTGTGAAAACGGCATTTGCAATTGTCCAGAAGGCTATGCAGGCGTTTCTTGCGAAGTAAAAGTAAATCCGTGTTTTGCCTTGGGCTGCGATACCTTGCATAGTACTTGCAACACATCGGGTTCTACGCCTTTTTGCGTCTGTGATGAAGGCTGGGAGGGTGAAGATTGTAGTAAAACTTGGGTAGAAAAATATTTAGGCACTTATAATGCAAGTGAAACTTGCGATGGCACAAGTGATAATTTTACCATAGAAGCCTTGTATGCACCCAAACAAAATGCTTTTACGCTCAAATATTTTCACAATGCAATGAGTGCTGGTGTACCTGCCAAAATTGTGGCGGATTTGAGTAGTACCAACAATTTTATCATTACCCCACAACCTATGTCTTTTGGGACGGTAAGTGGTTCTGGCGAATATTATACGAGCAATAGAAGTATGCTTATCTACTTCACAATCATTTCTTTAGCGGGAAATGATACCACAAGATGTGAGCTTACTTTGAATAGGCAGTAACGCTCTTTATCCTCTTTTTTATTAAACAAACAATGAATTTAACACCTATTACATACGAAGAAGTCTTGGCATTGATTGCTGCAACAGATAAGCAAATCGCTGAAAATGGTCGGCAGATGATGGCAAAATCTGCTGAAATTGACAAACAGCGTGCAGAAACTGAAAAGGAACTTACAGAATTTCGCAAAGAAACTGATAAGGAACTTGCAGAATTTCGCAAAGAAACTGATAAGGAACTTGCAGAATTTCGCAAAGAAACTGATAAGGAACTTGCAGAATTTCGCAAAGAAACTGAAAAGGAACTTGCAGAATTTCGCAAAGAAACTGAAAAGGAACTTACAGAATTTCGCAAAGAAACTGAAAAGGAACTTACAGAATTTCGCAAAGAAACTGATAAGGAACTTGCACAGGCACAGAAAGAACTTGCAGAGGCTCGGAAAGAAACCGAAAAGGAGATGGCAATACTTTCCAAAAAAATAGCAGCACTCACAGAGCAGGTTTCTGGGATTACAGATACCTTAGGACGTTTTGCGGAGGAGCAAATACATCCAACTCTTATCGCTTTATTTAGAGAAAAGGGCGTAGAATTAGAAGAAATCTATCCAAGAGTGGATATAAAGAAAGATGGAAAAACTTTGTTGGAAATAGATTTATTATTGGTTAATACCATTTATTCTGTAGCGGTAGAGGTAAAACATAGTCTTCGCCAAAGAGATGTAGATGAGCATTTGAAAAGATTAGCAAAATTTAGGGAAACCTCTCATCGAATCATTAAGGGGACAACTATGTATGGCGCAATCGCAGGCTTAATTGTTAAAAAAGAAGTGGCACAATATGCCATGAAAAAAGGTTTATATGTAATAAAACCTAAAGGCGATAGTGTAGAGATTTGTAATGATAAATATTTTAACCCCCAAACTTGGGCGGTAAACGAAGCGTAAATATGGCGAAAAAACTTCCTGTAATGGAACATTTTTATACTTTGCAAGGTGAAGGCGCATACGCAGGTATAGCTGCATATTTTGTCCGACTTGCAGGTTGTGAGGTAGGCTGTCATTGGTGCGATGTGAAAGAATCTTGGACGGTTTCTGCCAATCAATATATGGAAATAGCAGAAATTGTGGCTGTTGCAAAAGAAAGTGGTTCAAAAATTGTAGTCATTACAGGGGGCGAACCTACCATGTATAACTTAGCAGAAATCACAGAAACCTTTCATTTACAAGGACTTCGTACACATATAGAAACGTCAGGTGCATATCCTTTTACAGGTAATTTTGACTGGATTTGTCTTTCTCCCAAAAAATTTCTGCCGCCTAAGCCAGAATATTACTCGATTGCCCACGAACTCAAAATCATTGTTTTCAATGATTCGGATTTTGCGTGGGCAGAAAAACATGCCGAACTTTGTGGGGAAAATTGTGTGTTGCTTTTGCAAGCCGAATGGGAGAAAAAAGCCCAAATGTATCCCAAAATTGTGGCATATATTCAGCAGAATCCAAAGTGGCGTATGAGCGTGCAAACGCATAAATATTTGGAGATTCCGTAGTGTCTTTTGTCTCGCAGATGAACGCAGATGAAACCGCAGATTTTCGCAGATTAAGAAATATTAGCGAAAATCTGCGTTCTTTATCTGCGTTCATCTGCGAGAACTTTATCAACTTACAATGCAATCGTTTTCTCTGAAAAAACAATCCCAAATTCTTCCAATTCACTCAAAATGGGTTGATAAATTTCGGGATAAATCGGCATCAAAACGCCTGTGTGATTGATTTTTCCTTGTAAAATGAGTTTTACGCCCATCGCAGCAGGTAGCCCCACGGTTTGAGAAATCGCTGTATGCTCGTGGTCTCGTCCAATCACCGCCATAGTAGCCGTTTTTTCGTAGCGGTTTCCCTCTTTTTCATACACAATTTTGTCTGCCATCACCAACATGTCTTTGTCTGTTTCCAAAAATACCCAACGAGACAGAAGCAAATCATACAAAATCTCGGCAGGTGTTGCATTTTCTTGCTTGATTTTTTCCTCCGACAAAATGCCTGTGGAAAGCAAACGTTTCATCAAGTCGCTGTCTATTTCGGTATCAAGAAAGCGTGCCAAAGCCATTTCAACACTTTCTCCTGCTTGCAAAGTTAGAAAACTTTCTGTCCATGCTTTATAAGTTAGCGTTTCAGCATCGGCAATTTTATAGTCATTTGCGGTCATACCCAAGCGAATAAAAGCATTCCAGCCTTCGCAATAACCTGTTTGTCTCAATGTACCACGCAACAGAGTCTGAATCCCTTCTAACTGATAGGTATCAATATAACCGTATGAATCCCGATTTGCATACGCTTCAAACTCCCCCAAACCTTCGACTACTACTTTATCGGTCGTGGTAAAAAGGCGATTGTAAGGAATCAGTTTTCGTTTTCCGTCTTTCAGATAAGAAGCTGCGCCCTGTCCTGCCACAATCACATTCATCGGACTCCACGTAAATTTATATCCCCACAGGTTGTTGTTACTTTCGGGTGCAATGAGGCTGCCACAAAAAGAGCGCAATTCCAAAATTTTTGCGCCATCAGCCCTCAATTTATCCAAACCTCTCATCACATTGAGATGGTCTATGCCTGGGTCTGCGCCCAATTCATTCAAAAAAATCAAGCCTTTTTCTTTTGCCTCTTCATTAAAGCTCGCCATTTCTGCCGAAATATAAGAAGCTGTAACCAAATGCTTTTCATATTGTAAACAAACCTTTGCCACAGCAGGGTGCATGGCAGGTGGTAACAAAGAAACTACTATATCTGCTTGTGCAATAAATTCTTGCCGCATGTCAGCACTTCCCCCATCAAAATAAATGGCTTTGCCACGAGGATGCCCATTTATTTTTTCTGCTGCCAAAGTGAGCGACATATCACCTACCGTTACATACCAATCATTGATAGTAGCTTGGTTTAATAAGTATTCTATTAAATCTGTGGCAGAACGTCCTGCACCGATTACAAAAATGTGTTTTGACATGAAAAAGTGAGATTGAATCTGAAATTTGCGGCAAAGCTACGGATTTTATGGCTTTTTCATTTCATTTGGCAAAAGAGAAAAGTGATATTTTTTTGAATCTTGTATCTTTTGAGAAACTTGTGCATTATGTTTCTGTAAACAATAGCTATTGTTGTTCCTCAACATTCATTTTATCAATAATATCTTTTATGAAATATTTTCTTGCCAGCACATTCATGCTGTTAAGCATACAGCTATTTGCGCAATTTGCACCAAGAGACGAAGACCATTTTTCTCGTAGAAAAGTGGTGAACAAAATAGACCTTACCGAAAAAGCAAATCAGCCTATGGTAAACAAAGAAAGTCCAATGTACAATCAATATGATGTAGGAACCATCAAAAAAGGCATCGTTGTGGCATTGATGGAAGGGCTGAAAAAAGGCGTTTGTGTAGGGTATAATACGGATAGTTTGGACAAGTCTTTGGACTACAATCAAGTGATGGCACTTTTGGCGGAAGCAAGGGGCGAAACAAGTGAAAAAAGTGCGGTAGATGCGCCTGACGGAGATGAATGGGGGAGAGAAGATGCCCCTGTGAATGAAAGCACAACAGATGGCGACGTGTATGATTGGGGGATAACAGAGGGAAGTTTAGACGCTGCCCCTACTACGCCTATCTCTATGGGCATGGGCGATGAATATGCCCCTTTGGAAAATTATTTATTATTTGTAGAAGACCGCATTTTTGACAAAAACAAGTCAGATATGGTGTATGATATTCAATATATTCAACTGTATTTTGTGGACCCAGGTGGCGTATTAAGAGACAGAGCAATTTGTACGTTTAAGTATAATGAGGTCATGGATTTATTGGACATTACGCAATGGAAAAACAAGTATAATGATGCCGAGATTCGTACAGCACGAGAAATTTTTGAGCTTCGTTTGTTCAATAGTTATATTGTCAATGTGTCAAATGTCAATTTTGGGGTAAGTTCTTTGGAAGAGGCACAATATCGTAAAGAGCAATTGGTGGAATTTGAGCATCATTTGTGGAGCTATTGAGTAAAAGAAAGCTACCTTTTTGCGTAGGAACGAATACAAAATAAGCAGATAATCTTCACGCAAAGAAAAAAAAGCAAAGGCGCAAAGCCATAATTCTTAGCGTCTTTGCACCTTTGCTTCTTTGCGTGAATTCAAGATAAATTAGCCACTTATTTATTTTTCACTCCGTAAAAAATGCCCAAAAAGGGTAGTTTCTCCTAAAAAAATGGCGATTTCGGTACAATTTTGGTAGAAAAAGAAAAATAAAATAAAATTTTTCAAAAAAAATGTCGTTTTTTGTGTAACTTATTTTAAGTTTGCGCATTATATTATCAAAAAGCAATAATTTTGCAACGCTATCGTTAATGTATAACAAAATCGTTCAGAGAAACTATGAGAAAGATTATTTTTATTCAGTCGCTATTTTGCCTGTTCTTCTTGGCAAGCTCGCAACTTATGGCGCAATTTCCTCCGAGAGTGGAAGACCACTTTTGGCGCAGAAAGGTCGTAAACAAAATTGACCTTACGGAAAAAGTAAATCAACCTTTAGTCATGAAGGAAAGTCCCATGTACAATCAATATCATAAAGATATGGATAAAAAAGGGATTGTGGTAGCCTTGATGGAAGGGTTGAAAGAATCTAAATATATCGCTTACAATACCGATAGTTTGGATAAGTCTTTGGACTACAATCAAGTAATGGCAATTCTTGCAGAAGCTCGTGGGGACAAAAAAGCTACTGATGCAAGTTCTGGCTCAAGCGGTGATGAGGGCGAAGGATTTGACGATATGTCAGGAGATGATGCGGGTGCTGATGCTGGCGGCGGTGGTGGTGATGAGTGGGGTTTTGGTGGCGATTTCGGTGAAGAGCCTGCTGCTGCTGCACCTACTGGGGCAATTTCTATGGGTGCTGGCGATGAGTATGCTCCTTTGGAAAACTACCTCCTTTTTGTAGAAGACCGTATCTTCGACAAAAACAAATCTGACATGGTATATGACATTCAGTATGTTCAAATTTATTTCGTAGATCCAGGTGGGGTATTGCGTGACCGTGCAATTTGTACCTTCAAATACAATGAAATCATGGATTTGTTGGACAACACACAATGGAAAAACAAATTTAATGACGCTGAGTATCGTTCTATGCGTGAGATTTTTGAATTGCGTTTGTTCAATAGCTATATTGTAAACGTATCAAACGTGAACTTCGGGGTAAACTCTTTGGAAGAAGCACAATATCGCAAAGAACAACTTATCGAGTTTGAACACCATTTGTGGAGTTATTAATTCGGTGGTTTTGAAAAAAATCAAGATATTCTATTTTTGACAAAATAAAAATGCCTCTTTCAATATGTTGAGAGAGGCATTTTTATTTTACTAATCCGTATTGACTTTGAAATTATACATCAATTTTTTCATAAACCCTTCTGAACGCCTTAAATTTGCCTTCATAGCGAGCAGCATGGTCTTTTTGCAGCGCAGGCGCAAAATCTTGTTGATACATTGCCAATTTCTCCAAAGACAGACATTCATATCTTGTGTTGTAAGTTACAAAAAATTCTTCGGCAGCAGGTTCAAGTTGCTTATGGAACTTGTAGCCCACAAAACAGCCTGTGGCAATCACTTCGGGAATGTGATGAGCAAGCATCCAGTCTTGCCAATCTTGGGCAAGTATTGCCTCAATAGATACACTTACGCTGTAAATTATCATAAAATAGGTGTTGATATACTACCTTGATAAAACCTAAGAATTTGCTATAAGGTTTGCTGCAAAAAGGTAGTTTACGTGTTTTGTCATGCCCAAAACAAGGATTTTTCATTTTTTTAGCCAAATTGTAATATTTTTACGAAAAAAAATAAAATATGATTCTGTTAAAATAAAACATAAAAAACTGATAATGAATTATTTATGATAAAAATGGGGAAACAATTATATTTCTACCCTTTATTTTTTTGAATTAAGTTTGTCAAAAAGAATAATTTATCTCAATTTTACAGCCCAAATAGCAAAACAGTAATTTTATATACGTATGAGTGACGGAGCAATATTTCAAACCGCATTTTTTTGGGTATTTTCCATCTTGGGCATCGCGGGAGGTGTGGGCTTAATTACCCAACGCAATCCTGTGATGGCTGCCTTGAGTCTTATCCTCAATTTCTTTAGCATTGCAGGTTTATATCTGTCTTTGCAAGCAGAGTTTATGGCAATCATTCAAATTCTGGTTTATGCAGGGGCAATCATGGTATTGTTTCTGTTCGTTATCATGTTGCTCAACTTGCGAGATGAAGACGTTCCAAAATTTGATGCAACACGAGGCATCTCCTTTATTTTAGGAATTGCATTCGCAGCAGAAATGCTTTATGTATTGCGCAGTTTCACAAGTAAAAGTGTAAGTGGCGAGTTCAACATTGGCGACCCAAAATTGGGAAATGTAGAGCAAATAGGACAAGCCATGATGACACATTATTTATTTCCTTTTGAAATGATTTCTGTGGTACTGTTAGCGGCTTTGATTGGGTCTATCGTTATTGCA
>JAAFHL010000236.1 GCA_013298365.1 Bacteroidota bacterium
GCAAGATGTCGCAGAATATGGGGGCGTTTTCAAAATTACTGATGGTTTTGTGCAAGTTTTTGGCAAAGAAAGAGTCAGAAATACGCCCATTTGCGAATCTGCTATTATTGGTGCAGGGCTTGGTTTGTCTTTGGCGGGCAAAAAATCTGTGGTAGAAATGCAGTTTGCAGACTTTGTGAGTTGTGGTTTCAATCAAATCATCAACAACTTAGCCAAAAATTACTATCGTTGGGAACATGCAGCAGATGTAGTAGTGCGTATGCCTACGGGTGCAACCGAAGCTGCAGGTCCTTTTCACTCTCAAAGCAATGAGGCTTGGTTTACACATACGCCAGGACTAAAAGTGGTATATCCTGCCACGCCAGAAGATGCAAAAGGTTTGCTTACTGCTGCCATTTTGGACCCAAATCCCGTTATTTTCTTTGAACATAAAATGCTTTATCGTAGCATACAAGGCGATGTACCCGAAGGATATTATAACGTACCGATTGGCAAAGCTCGTGTAGCACAAACAGGCTCTGATGCAACCATTATCACGTATGGAATGGGCGTACATTGGGCATTGGCAGCAACAAAGGAAATGCAAGCAGATGTGGAAATCATAGATTTGCGCACCCTATTACCTTGGGATAAAGAAACGGTTTTTGCCTCTGTGAAAAAAACAGGAAAATGTCTTGTTTTGCATGAAGATACGCAAACAGGCGGTTTTGGGGCAGAAATTGCCGCAGCGATTGCCGAAGATTGTTTCAAATACTTAGATGCACCTGTTTTTCGTTTAGGTTCTTTGGATACGCCTGTTCCTTTCTACAAAGAATTGGAAAAACAGTTTTTGGCAAATGCAAGACTAAAAGAAAAATTAGGTAATTTATTAGCATTTTAAAACTGTTTGCTATTTCAACAGAAATAATAGACATTTTTAAACGACTTAAATAATTGAAAAAAATCGTAGAAAAACGGGTATTAGCTATAAACATCTAATGCTAACATAGAGATATTCAAGCAATTACACTTTTTTTTTGAATATCTCTATTTTTTTATGCGAAAAAACAAACAAAATAGGCGTTTTTTTTGTAATTTTGAATATTAAATAAGCTTGCATGTCAAAACGGCGTATAAATCATTGATTTATATATAATCTCAATTTTTCTTCTCGCAAATGTACGACTTTTTGGCAGCATCTTTTTTCAGCATAGATTTTGTTAGGAAAATAGAACGCAGATATAAAAAATCACTCTCATATCTTCGCTCAAAAAAATAAAAAATATCACAATGGAAGCACAATATTCGAATCGTTTAAGAGAGGTTCTCTCTTTCAGTCGTGAAGAAGCGATTAGATTAGGGCATGATTACGTGGGACCCGAACACATGATTTTGGGTTTAGTGCGTGAAGGCGAGGGACTTGCGATGAATTTGCTCGTAAACATGGGCGTTGATTTACTTCAACTCAAAAGAAATATAGAAACGGCAGTAAAAGGCTCATACACTAATGTTGTAAATATTTCTAATTTGCCGCTTACTCGTCAAGCCGAAAAGGTCTTAAAACTCTCTCGTTTAGAAGCTAAGGTATTCAAAAGCAATGACATAGGAACAGCGCATTTGCTGCTTGCTGCTTTGCGAGAAGAACAAAATGTAGCTGCACAAATCCTGAATCGTATGGGCGTTTCTTACGAATCTATTCGTGGCGAATTAGACGGAAAAGACAGCCCTCGTATGTCCGTTTCAGATAATCCTGAGAGCGGTGAAGTAGGTGCGGGTGAACGCCCTCGTGCAAAGGCTGCAAAATCAAAAACGCCTGTGCTTGACAATTTTGGACGGGATTTGACAAAAGCTGCTGAAGATGGCAAATTAGATGCAATCATTGGACGTGAAAAGGAAATTGAACGTGTAGCGCAAATTTTGAGCCGCCGCAAAAAAAACAATCCTGTATTGATTGGTGAGCCTGGTGTAGGTAAAACAGCAATTGCAGAAGGTTTGGCATTGCGCATTATTCAGAAAAAAGTAAGTCGTGTCCTTTATAATAAACGTATTGTAACTTTGGACATTGCTTCTTTGGTGGCAGGCACAAAATATCGTGGGCAATTTGAAGAAAGAATGAAGGCTGTCATGGCAGAATTGGAAAAATCGCCTGATGTCATTTTATTTATTGATGAGTTGCATACACTTGTAGGTGCGGGTGGTGCATCGGGTTCACTTGATGCTTCAAATATTTTCAAACCTGCACTTTCTCGTGGCGAGATTCAATGTATTGGGGCTACAACCTTAGACGAGTATCGTCAATATATTGAGAAAGATGGTGCTTTGGAACGCCGTTTTCAAAAAGTAATTGTTGAACCTACTTCTGTGGAAGAAACCCTGCTTATCTTGGAAAATATTAAAGGAAAATATGAAGATCATCACAATGTTATTTACACGCAAGAAGCCTTAGATGCTTGTGTAAAATTGAGTGAAAGATACATCACAGACCGCTACTTCCCTGACAAGGCGATTGATGTGCTTGATGAGGTAGGCAGTCGTGTGCATATTACAAATATTCATGTTCCACAAAATATTCTTGACCTCGAAAAGAGCATTGAAGAAATAAAAGAACTGAAAACAACGGTTGTCAAAAACCAAAAATATGAGGAAGCAGCGCATTTGCGTGACCAAGAAAAACGCTTGACAGAGGAATTAGAAGCAGCAAAAGCGGTTTGGGAAGAAGATTCTCGCACAAAACGTTACACTGTTACAGAAGATGATGTAGCGGCAGTTGTTTCGATGATAACAGGTATTCCTGTTACAAAAGTGGCAGCAGGCGAGGCAGATAAGCTCATGCAAATGGAGTCTTATCTTAAAGGAAATGTCGTAGGACAAGACCAAGCAGTTATCAAATTGGTAAAAGCCATTAAACGTTCTCGTTTGGGCTTAAAAGACCCTAAAAAACCGATTGGCTCGTTCATTTTCTTGGGACAAACAGGCGTTGGAAAAACAGAATTGGCAAAGGCTTTGGCTCGCTATCTATTTGATTCTGAGGATATGCTTGTTCGTATAGACATGAGTGAGTATATGGAACGCTTTACCGTTTCTCGTCTTGTGGGTGCGCCTCCAGGATATGTGGGCTACGAAGAAGGCGGGCAATTAACGGAAAAAGTGCGTAGAAAACCTTATTGTGTTATTTTGTTAGATGAGGTGGAAAAAGCGCACCCTGATATTTTCAATTCTATTTTGCTCCAAGTATTAGACGATGGCATCTTGACTGATGGTTTGGGCAGAAAAGTGGATTTTAAAAATACCATTATCATTATGACCTCAAATATTGGGGTTCGTGATTTGGCAGGAAGTGTAGGCTTTTCGGCATCAAACAAAGATCAGGCTGACAAAGCAAGGGAAAACACATTGCGTGCGGCTTTGAAAAAAGTATTTAATCCAGAGTTTTTGAATCGTATAGATGAGGTTGTGGTTTTCAACGACTTGGAACAAGAACAAATTACTGAAATCATTGAATTACAATTAAAAAGCGTTTTTGCTCGTATCAGAGAAAAAGGTTTTGACATTGTGCTTACCGATGCGGCAAAAGCCTTCATTGCCGAAAAAGGTTTTGACAAGCAATATGGCGCACGTCCGCTCAAAAGGGCTTTGCAACGTTATCTCGAAGACCCTGTGGCAGAAGAAATCCTTAATTGGAATGGTTCTGTCGGAAATGGGGAACTCATCATCGTGGATTATGAAAAAGGAGCTGATGATGTGAAAGTGCATATTGAAGCAACAAAGATTCAGAATACGTAATTGACATGGCAAAAGACCTATATCATCAAGCAGTTAAAACAGCTTTAATGAGTGAGGGCTAGACGATTACACACGACCCATATATTTTGTCGGATAAAGAACAGAAAATGCACTATGAAATTGATTTAGGCGCAGAAAAGTTATTAGCAGCAGAAAAAGGGACAGAGAAGATAGCAATAGAAGTAAAAAGTTTTTTGCGACAATCTCTTCCTAATGAATTTCATAGTGTTTTTGGACAATATCTCATTTACTTAGAAGCCTTAATGCAGATTGATGTAGATAGAACACTTTTTTTAGCTATTCCTTTGTTTGCTTACGAAAAAATGAAAGAATATTTATTTTTAGTTCATTTATTGGAAAAATTTCAAATCAAATTGATTGTTTTTGAAGAAGTTAATCAAACAATTGTTGTATGGATAAAATAGCAAAATATCAATCTATTATCTGTAATGTATTACAAAGCCACGATTATCAAACAGAAAAAGTGCAATCCTTATTTTTAGCAGATAAAGAAAAGCATCATTATCAGTTGCTAGCTGTGGGTGTAGATAAGCGAAATGCGTATTACTTATGGGTTCGTTTACATTTGCAATTAAAATCTGATGGGAAAGTCTGGATACTTGAAAATCGAACAGAATATAATATTGCAGATGAGCTGATTGCAGAAGGAATTTCAAGTGCAGACATTGTTTTAGGCACTATTCCTGAAGATGTAAGGCAATACACAGGGTTTGCAGTAGCATAAACCGCATAAAAAAGTATCAAACCGCAAAAATATTCGTATCTTTGCACACGAACCCTTGTCAGTAAAGACACTGACAAGGGTTCGCTTTTATTTTAACAAATATTCATGGAATTTCATTCATTAAATATCATAGCACCTATTCTCAAATCGTTAGCAGAAGAAGGCTATAAAAATCCTACCCCTATTCAGGAACAAGCGATTCCGATTATTCTCAATGGTACTGATTTGCTCGGTTGTGCGCAAACAGGTACAGGCAAAACAGCCGCTTTTGCCATTCCGATTCTTCAACTTTTGAGCGAAAACACAACAAATGAGCGCAGAAAACGAATTAGAAGCCTCATTATCACGCCTACAAGAGAGTTAGCGATACAAATAAATGAGAGTTTTGAGGCTTATGGCAGACATACGCACCTGATTTCTACGGTCATTTTTGGGGGCGTAAATCAGCATAGTCAAACGATTATTTTGAACAAAGGCGTAGATATTTTGGTCGCAACACCAGGTCGCCTATTAGATTTGATGAATCAAGGATTTATAAACCTCAAAGACGTTGAAATTTTTGTATTAGATGAGGCAGATAGAATGTTAGACATGGGTTTTATCAATGATATAAAAAGATTATTAGCTGTTTTACCCAAAAAAAGACAATCTTTGTTTTTCTCGGCAACGATGCCACCCGAAATCTTGAAATTGTCGCAAAATATTTTGCATCAGCCTGAAAAAGTGGAAGTTACGCCTGCTTCTACAACTGCGGAAACGGTGCAGCAATTTGTCTATATGGTAGATAAAAACTATAAAAATGCTTTATTACTCCATATCCTTAAAGACAAAAACATTAAGACGGTTTTGGTTTTTACCCGCACAAAACATGGTGCTGATAAAGTGGTCAAAATCCTTCAAAAAAATAATATTACGGCTGAAGCGATTCATGGAAATAAAGCACAAAATGCTCGGCAACGTGCTTTGACAAACTTCAAAGCACAAACAACTCGTGTATTAGTCGCAACTGATATTGCGGCTCGTGGGATAGATGTGGATTCATTGGAGTTTGTTATCAACTATGAAATTTCAAATGTAGCAGAAACGTATGTACATCGCATTGGCAGAACGGGCAGAGCAGGCGCAAAAGGAACCGCTTTGTCTTTTTGTGATGCCGAAGAAAAATCCTATTTACGAGACATCGAAAAATTAATTGGGAAAAAAATTCCTGTAAAAGAGGAAGAAAATCCTTTTCCTTTGGTAGAAACCTTGCCGCCACCTAAAGAAATAAATAAATCTACGCAGAAGCCACAAGTTAATAAGAAATGGCGTGGGAGGTAAGAAGTTGAAATTCATTTAGCAAATTCAATTTGTGTTTAGGATAAAAAACAAAGTCAAAAAATAACTTACATAGCTATTTTTTGACTTCTTTTTTTGCTATTCTGATAGTATTTTTGGAATAAGGATTTTGCTTACACAGCAACATCGTCTTTAAGCCAGTCGTAACCTTTTTCTTCCAATTCTAAGGCAAGTTCTTTAGTACCCGTTTTCACAATTCGACCATTATGAAGCACATGCACAAAATCGGGAACGATATAATCTAACAAACGTTGGTAGTGTGTGATAACAACAAATGCGTTATTTTCATTGCGCAATTTATTCACGCCACTTGCCACAATACGCAGTGCGTCAATGTCTAAGCCTGAATCTGTTTCGTCCAAAACCGCTAATTTCGGGTCTAACATTGCCATCTGAAAAATCTCATTTCTTTTCTTTTCCCCGCCCGAAAAACCTTCATTTACGCTTCGATTTGTAAGCGATTTATTCAATTCTACATACGCTTGTTTTTCCTTCATTAACTTCAAGAACTCGGTTGCATTGAGTTTTGGCAAACCTTTGTATTCACGTACAGCATCTACAGAAGCACGCATAAAATTGGTCATACTTACACCCGGTATTTCCACAGGATATTGAAATGCCAGAAAAAGTCCTTCGCAAGCACGTGCATCAGGCGACATTTCTAACAAATCTTTCCCATCAAAATCCACACTTCCTTCTGTAACTTCATATTCTTCTCTGCCCGCAAGTACAGAAGCAAGGGTACTTTTGCCTGCTCCGTTGGGACCCATAATGGCATGAATCTCCCCCGCATTTATGGTTAAATTTAAGCCTTTGAGGATAGCTTTGCCGTCTATATTGGCATGTAAATTACTGATTGTAAGCATTATATGTATTGGCTATGTAAGGAATAAAAGCTAATCTAAATAGCTTTATTTACCTTTTTTCACTAAAAAAACGAATTTGTGTGCAAATATAGCTAATTTTAGATTAATTCTAAATAACATAAACCGAAGATTTATCTATTTTGTTTTAAGAGGCTATAAAATGTCGAAATCAAAGCAGGATTTAAACCTAAAAAAGGCTTAAATCCTGCTTTTAATAAAATAAATAGTAGATTTAACGATTCAAAAATGGCGTTTTTACGACTTCCGCTTTTACGGCTTTGCCACGAATCATGATGTCTATTTGTGAGCCGATTGCAGATAATGCAGTTGGCACATAGCCCATACCAATTCCTACATTTAATATAGGTGAAATAGAGCCAGAAGTTACTTTTCCTACGATTTCCCCTTGTGATGCAATTTCATAATCGTGGCGAGGAATGCCGCCATCTACCATTTTGAAACCTACTAATTTGCGCTGAACGCCTTCTGCTTTTTGTTTATTCAACCAATCAGCACCGTTAAAATCACCTTTTTTCAGTTTGGTAATCCAGCCAAGTCCTGCTTCTAAGGGAGAAGTTGTGTCGTTGATGTCGTTTCCATACAACATATAGCCCATTTCCAAACGCAAAGTATCTCTACAGCCTAAGCCTGTGGGCTGCAAACCATAATCTTTGCCTATTTCCATTAAATCATTCCAAGTACGAACCGCATGTTCTTTTTACAAAAAGATTTCAAAAGTTCTT
>JAAFHL010000237.1 GCA_013298365.1 Bacteroidota bacterium
GCTTCATAAAACAAGGAATAAAAGTAAGGTAACATTTTATAACGTTGCGCAATAATGTTGCGAGCCTCATTTTCAGTATCTTTGTTCCAAGTCCAAGGCTCATTTTTTTCTGCGTTCCATTCACTATGTACCCTAAAAAAAGGCGTGTAAGCCCCAATAGAGAGCCATCTCAAATATAAATTGGCATCAGGATTGCCCGAAAAGCCGCCCACATCACAACCAACATTTGCCATACCTGTCAAACCCATACTATTTAACAATCTCACACCCGCCATTAAATGTTCATCTGAAGCGACATTATCGCCTGTCCAAACGGCAGAATAGCGTTGTATGCCCGAATATGCCGCACGAGTAAGACAAAAAGGACGCTTGCCTTTGAGTTGTTTTTTTGCACCTTCGTAGCTACTTCTTGCCATCTGAAAACCGTAAACATTGTGTGCCTCTTTGTGTGTTGCACCCTTTCCGTCAAAGTCAAATTGCACTAAATTCGGGAAATTTTGCCCCCAAGTCGCAGGCTCATTCATGTCATTCCAAAAACCTTCGATGCCTACATCTGTATAATTTTTGAGCCAATCGCCCCATTTTTCTCGGGTTGCAGGTTTGGTAAAATCAGGAAAATGACACCATCCAGGCCACACTTGTCCTGTATATAACGAATTGTCTGGATATTTGAGAAAAAGACCTTCTTTTTTGCCTTGTTCGTAGGCAAAATAATTCTTTTCTACCTTGATACCCGGGTCTACAATCACAACAATATGAAAACCTAATTTTTTCAAATCCTCCACCAATTGCTTGGGTTGTGGAAAATCAGTTGGGTGGAAAGTAAAAACTTTGTAAGCGTCCATATAGTTGATATCCAAGTAGATAACATCTCCGCCTATTTTTTTATCTCGAAAAGTTTGGGCAATACTTTTGACTTCTTTGTCAGGAAAATAACTCCATCTGCATTGCTGAAAACCCAAGGACCACAAAGGCGGCATTTCCATTTTGCCTGTGAGCCTTGTATAGTCCGCCAAAATACGAGGAATAGAACTTCCCCCAAAGAAATAATAATTCATCTTGCCCGCAACTGCCGAAAAAGAAGAAAATCTATCATTAGAAGCCCCAAAATTGAAAGTCGTTTTGAAGGAATTGTCGAAGAAAATGCCATACATGAGCGAGTCATGCAAGCCCATGTAAAAAGGCGTTGAAGTATAAAGTGGGTCTGCACCAGCTTCATACGCATAATCGTCTGTGTTCCAATTTTCATACGCATTTCCCCTGCGATTCAAGCCGCCTGTTTTTTCACCCAAACCAATAAATTTCTCATCGGGCTGCAATTTTTTATAGGTAGTAACTTCTTCGCCTATCCAATTGATGCCAAAATAAGGTTCATCTTCGTTCAAAAGTTGTCCATTTAAGTTGAGAAAACGCATCCTAAAAGGGCTTTTTTGCAATTCGACCAGCAAAGAATCGGTACGTAAAACCCATTTATCTGCACTTTCTTTCATCTGATTAAAATACGCATCTTTGCCTTGCGTTTGTACCACAGCATATGAAAAATCAGGCGTAAGTGCTTGTTTATCAGCACGAATCCGTATAACCGTTTGTGAATAGGGCAAAATATCTACCCAAGCATTTTCGCATTTTACGCTTACTCGCGTGATGTATTCTTCGTTGATAATTTCGGAAGAAACGCCCACAATATTGCCAATCGATTGTGGCATCTGCGCAGACAAAACGGCAACTAAGCAAATAAAAAAAGAAAGAAAGTATGTTTTACGCATATTCATTAATTTTAGAATAATCGGTTTATGCCAACTCATTTTGAGCAATATGACGCAAATGCGATATATGTGATTTCACTCCTTGCCAAAATAAAAATATTTATACATATATAGCTCATGAGCATCAAAAGTTTCTTTGATAATATTCGTAAGTGCAGGATTATATAAATGATTAGTTATGAATAATGATTTGTTTCATATAAAACCTGTTTCCATTTGTCTATTTCTGTTTTTCGGAGGATTGTTCGTGCGTAATTTACGGTGATACCTATTCTATTTTTTTACAAAGATACGTTTTTTTAGGAAATAATGTGTTAGCCTTTTTTTCAAATCCCCTGCACTGTTTTCACAATGCAGGGGGATTTTTATCATTTAATGCAAGTTGCATATTGTTTTTACCGTACTGCGATTCTCCAGAATCGCAGTTACTGAGCGATAAAACTTATTTTATCTAATAGAAAAGTCTTTTATGGCTTTCTATAACACATATATACCTTTCTTTATTAGCGGCGATTCTGGATAGTCGCCACTACTGAACACCCTATAATTAGGAACAAAGCCTTATTTTTTGCTTTCTGCAAAGCGTTCTTCATACATTTTGCGGAAGTTTGTTACATCTTCCTGTGTTCCCATTATGACTTTGAGTTCGCTATTTTTCTTCTTCATCTTCGCCAATTCTGCTTCCATCGGCACATTTACATCATCTGTATAATTAGAATAGAACTTTATTTCATATCTGAAAAATTCCAAATAAATAAAGTTGAACTTATCTATTTCCAACAAAATTGTCATTTTATCAGGCTCATTTACGCCTTCGTCATTGTCATGCGAAAGCTCCCATAAAATTTTACCTTTCAACATTTTATTTACCGTTTCGCCATTGAGTGCCAACAAACCTACATCGCCACTATGATACAAGGCACGTTGCAAAGGATTATAGTTAAAATTCACATTTGACAATAACAAAGTATTATTCGGCAATGCTTTGGCAATATCTATGTCTTTTGAAACCAAAATATCTTTGCTTGCTTCATAAAATGCCTTTGTTTTTTCATCGCCAGGATTGTCTGCGTCCAAAAACTCACAAAGGTTTTGTTTCATCAATGGCACACCATAATTCACATCTTTCATGGAAACCGACATAAACATAAAAGTTTCAATCAATTTTTTACTTGGCGCAGTAGGCATCAAACCTGGGAAGTCCATGCTTAATACCAAATTTGTAGAAATCTTTTGCGTTTTTAAGTCTTCTTTCCATGAACCTACAATCTTAGGAACAGTCGTTTTTTTATAAAAATCTTGGAACGCAACATTAAAACGTCCTGCTGAAGTAATGGTATTTTGTGCTTCATTAAAAGAAACAGTTGTGCCTTTCAGCACCGACCCTTTCAGCTTTTCTTCCGAGCCAATTCTAAATTCTTTGGTCGCTCTGTCAAAAGTAAGCCCTGTGAGTTTGTCTTTTGCAATCGCAGAAGGGCGCAAAACCACAATATCATCGCCGTTTTGTTTGGGCTGCAAGAAGGTAGAATAAAAACTCTTGTAATTTTTGTTATGATTCAAACCCACCGTCAAATCTTCACCAGAGGCATTGCTCAAATCCTCCTCAATTGGAATAAACAAAGAGTCAGGATTTACGATGGTTTTTGGGAAAGAGAACCAAGTTTCTTTGAAAATGTCATTGTCTGATTCAATTTTTACCTCTCCTTTGAACGCCATATATTTGCGAGATGCGTCTAATTCTGCCTCTCCTCTAAAACGCACTTTTTCAGTGATATAAAAATTCTGTTCATCTTTGATATTTGAAGTAGCGATTGAGACCAAGCGTTTTTGGTCCACGTGCATACTGTCAAATTTCACAAATTGTGGCTTTCCATTTACGGTAATGTAATCGTAAACCCCTGTACCTCTGTATTGTTTTGAAGAGTAAATATCTACATTTGCCCCATATATTTTATGTTGCTTAGACGTCAAGTCTGCTTCAACGGTACAATTTTCAATTTTTTTAACAAAACCATCAGGATAAATCGTTACTCTTCCATCGGAAGGCGTAATCAAAGCATCTGCAACCACAATCACAGGCACGCCACGCACTTCTATATTTCGCACTTTCATGGTATAAAACGCCTGTTTTGCAATAAACTTCAAGCTATCTTGTGCGGGATTTACCGAAACAAAGTAGTTATCCAAAGGATATACACTCAATCCCTCCATCGCTAACTCACCTGATTCACGCTTATAAGTTCCTTTGTTAAGAGAGGCTTTATACCTGTGAATAGGAAAAGTGGCATGTGCTACCCCATTTTCTTTAGATTGAAAAGAGGTTTCATGCCGCCGCACATCATATTTGATGTCCACATGGTCGGCAATAAAATGGTTCATGTCTAAGGTGTCGTCGTCATGCAGGGCAAATGTTCCATCAAAGGTATAAAACTCCATCTCATCGATCACCATACTATCACTTGTGATGCTCACCGAGCCGCTTGTCATTGTACCTTTTCCAAGCACGCCTTTTGGCGTAATAATCATTTTTCCTTCAAAAGTAGCCTCACCGCCAAAGACTTGTAGCGGCTTATCTACGGTCGTGATTTCCAACTTATCTTTGTTCACATACCAACGAAAATCGGTTCTTTCGCCTTTGACTTCGGGAATATGATAAGAACGGCGCATGTCAAACGTTTTTGTGTAAGCAAAACAAGAGTCAAAATGAAAAATAAACGTATCACTTGTTGTGGTTGTTTCAAGGTATTCGATTTTGCCTTTTCCATGCAAACCATACATATCCATGGTTAATTCATTGAAGAATTTCCCTTTTTTATTGTAACAATCCATGCCATATAACTCTGTGCTATGCCTCAAACCCAGCGAGTTGTCGGGCATAACGGCAAGTGTTTGCCTAAATTCCTGAAAAATATTGGAAGTAAAAAAGCTACCATCAAAACGCAAAGAACGTTCATCAAAGCTTGCCAAACTATCCAAAACAAAGGGGTCAAGCGCAAAAAAGAGTTTTTCCTTTTCATACACGCCCTCTTGCACCTTGTCTTTTGCCCAATATACATAGGATTTTTCATACGTATCTAAGACAGGAAATGAACGATAATCCTTTGCGCCATTTTTATTTCGAGGGTCGTCTATATGAATCCGCCCCTTTACCTTCTCAAAGGCGGTATTTCGCAAAGCCTTTTGCAAAGGCGTAAATTCATAACCATCAGGTGGATTACGCACCAAAATATACCTAAGTGAATCTATGTTATCTAAATAAATATCAAAACCTTCATAGCCAAACGTAAAACCTGTTCTTTCATCTGCAAAGAAATTCAATTTTCCTACCGCCATCAAGCCACCATATTGCAGATTTCTGTCTCTCTTCATTTTCACAACTTCATCTTTTGGCACAACCCGCACAAACTGCGAATCGCTTAACGCAAAGGCTTTTACCCCATTCATATCTACATCAAGGCTATTGAGATTCATGTCCATCAAGGCGTTTGAGCCTTCGGAAACATTACCTACCAACATAATCGGGTCATAATCTTTCTTTTGAAGGGCAGCACGCACCCAGTCATAGAGTTTTCTACTGGGCTCAATTAGATTATTTTTTGCATTATAAGTCAAATAGCCTTCACTTTGCAAACGAGGCAAAGCCATTTTGAAAGAACTCAAATCTTGGTTCATATTGCCATAAGCTTTCATGACTGCTTCGGGCGTAACCAATTCATTTTCATGCTCATAGATAAAACGATAAATCAAGCCTAATGGGTGAAAATTCATCACACCACGTAACTGACTATAACGAGTTTGGCTAAAAAAGTCAATAGATTCTACACGAGCCGATTTGTTTTCTTGGTCAATAAAAGCGGTAAAATGCAAATCATCAGAATTGAGTTTCCAAACTACTGTTTCAAAATACATATAAAAATCGTGGTAGGTACTCATAAATGGCTGATTATTACCTCTCCTTGGACGTTTCAACACCAATTCTTCTTCGCCTCTGCGGTAGCGCAAATCCATGCCTGGGTGAGAAAGGGTATCTTTATCTCCCAAGAAAATGAGGGTCTCCACATTTGTTCCTGTAAGCAAGTTCATGTCCAAAATAAACTCATTCGATTGCAACTGAATGGCAGGTCTATTATTGCGGGTAAATACCATTTTGGCAGGCATTACTTTGCGCACAAGCCCAGGGTCAAAGACGACTTTGGGCAACTCTGGCACATAACTTGACGTAACAATGGTTGAATCTTTGGCATCATTGGCAATGATTTCATTGTATTTTTTCTCCTCTTTCACGATTTCGCTACTGTACCAATCGGAATCATCGGCGTGAACTTCTGAAGAAGTTTCTTCCATAATCCCAAATTCATTATACAAAGCCTCCGAAGTAGGAATCCCTGTATCCGTAGGCACATCATCAGTAAGACTTGTTTCATTTTTAACGACTTCAGGCTTCTTCTTTGGCGTGCGAGGTGTGGGCGGTGTAGGTGCTTTTGGCGCTTCAAAAGTTACTAAACTGTCATACGCAGAGCCAATCGTGCGTGAACCTTTGAGCGAAAACCCCCCTTGATAATCTACACCAGGTAAAATGTTTTTGAGGGTTACGCCTCCACCATAACTCCTAAAATAGGGAAAGTCAGCTTTATTTGCGTCTTTGTGTCCCCAGTTTTTTTCTTCAAAATGCCCCAAAATAGGCTTATTTGCAATCATTTTGGCATAGTGAAAAGTTACACTATCGGCAGAAATTGCCAACAAATTAAAATTGACTCTGTATTTACGAAACTCACAATATGCTTCGGGAATCCCCATTTTGCTCCAATCTATTGTACCCCCTATGCCCACAAAAGCACGAGAAACCAGGTTAAAATCGCCAGAAGTTTTCTTTATCAAAGAACTATCATTGGCAGACATAAAACTTATATCACTTTTACGCACAGCAATTACAGGTGCTTTGTAGGTCTCATTTTTATCTTTAATTTCCAAATAATAAAGACGAGGCATTTCTTGCGCAATGTGCCATTTAAACTTGGTGGTTTTGACAGGATTTCCTGCGGGAAGATAATCTATCAAAGACTTGAAATACAGCCTTACCCGGCGAACCTCCATGTCTTTTATGGCTTTTTCATTTACATCAAAAAAATCTTTGGGCTGCAATTTTACATATACAGCATTGCTCTTTACAAGGTTTACCGCCTGAATATAATAAGAAATATCGGGCGCATATTGCGCTTTTTTGGCAAGTAAACTATTGATTTGACTAATAATTTGCTTTTTTTCTTGTTCTGAAAAGGCACTTCCTTTCCAGTTCATCTCAAATAACTGCACAGCTTTTTGCGCATCATCTACACGCGTTTGGTTGATTTTGGTTTTGAGTGCCTCCAAAAAAGCACCCGCCTCTGTGGGCAAAGACTCTGTCTGTGCAGATGCTGTAAAAGCAAATAGAAATGCGCAAAGTAACAGCAGGAAACGGAATTGCATATTTATATGGTATGTAATGATGTGTTATTTTATGTGGAAACAAAAATAGCCTTTAAGTAATTATTCAAAAGTAAGTGGTATTTGATTGTCGTTAAAATATTCAATACTAATCACTTAATATATTAACTATCAACTATCAACTTTCAACTATACACTTAATGTAACGATAAGGGTACAATATTATTGATTTTTTCTGACA
>JAAFHL010000238.1 GCA_013298365.1 Bacteroidota bacterium
TTTTGTCTTAAATCCTGCTACAATTCCTGTTTTACCTGAAAAAAATGTAGCTAATTCCCCAAAAAGTGAAGGCGAAAAACCTAATTTACCGCAAAATTTCGAGAAATTTCCCACCAAAAATCCGCAAAAAACAGATTTGAATACCGCAACTTTGGAACAATTGCAGCAAATTCCAGGTATTGGCGAAAAAACAGCGCAAAAAATGCTTGATATAAGGCAGAAATTAGGCTTTTTTGCCAAGGAAGAACACCTCAAATCCGTTGTTTTTATCAATGATGAAAACTATGAACGCATGAAACCCTTTTTATTTATCGGAAATACGGCTTCTTTTGTGCGTAAATCGCTCAACAAAGTGCAATGGCGAGAACTTGCAGACTATCCCGACATGCAAAAGGACATGGTTACGGCTATCATCAACTCCCGAAAATTGGGTGGCTATTTTCAAAACTGGGAAGATGTGAGCAAGGTACAAGGCATGAATCCTGCTACTTTAGAGGTTTTGAAGTTGTATTTTGTACTGCCTTAATGAAAAACTCACTCCATTTCACCCAATTCCAACCATCTCAAGCCTTTTTCATCTAACAAGTCGTTCAATTCTTCTACTCGTTTTGACGCAAACATAAGCTTTTCGTAATCAGCAATGCCCTCGTTTAGCAAAAGGCTAAGGCTATGCTTTTCTTGCTCCATTTCGTCTATTTCTATGGAAAGTCGCTCAAATTCCTGATTTTCTTTGAAAGAACGGCGTTTTTTGGGCGCAATTTTTCGATTTTCTACTTGGTTTGCTGCTTGTTTTTGCGCCTCTGCTTGCTTGCGAGCCGTTTTTTCCGCCTCCTCTTTGTCCTGTTTCCATTCTCTATACTCCGTATAATTGCCTGGAAAATCCCTTATTTCGCCATTTCCTTCAAACACAAATAAATGCTCCACCAACCTGTCCATAAAATAACGGTCATGTGAAACCAAGACCAAAGTTCCGCCAAAGTTTTCCAAAAATTCCTCTAAAATATTAAGGGTTCCAATGTCCAAATCATTTGTAGGCTCATCAAGAATGAGAAAATTAGGGTTTCTAATCAGGGTTTTGAGCAGTTGCAAACGCCTGCGCTCTCCCCCACTCAAATTCGCAACATAGTTAAATTGCACTTGCGGCGGAAACAAAAACATCTGCAAAAACTGCGAAGCCGTAATTTTTTCGCCATTTGCCAACTCTACCACCTCTGCAATGTCTTTTGCAATCTCAATCACCCTTTTTTGCGGATTCAAATCCACTTCTTCTTGACGATAATAGCCGATGACAGCCGTTTCGCCCATATCTACAACGCCAGTATCAGGTGCAAGCAAGCCCGTAAGCATATTGAGAAAGGTCGTTTTGCCCACGCCATTTTTGCCCACAATGCCCACTTTTTCGCCTTTCTGAAAATTGTGCGAAAACTTATTCACCAATAAATTATCCCCAAAACGCTTTGTTATATTTTTGGCATGAATGGTTTTGCCACCCAAACGAGTCGTTTTCATTTGCAACTCAATTTTGCCATCAGATTCCTGCCTTTGTGCCTTTGCCTTCACATCTTCAAAAGCATTGATGCGATATTTCGCCTTTGTTGTACGTGCCTTCGGCTGTCTGCGCATCCATTCCAATTCCTTTTTCAACAACTGACGAGCCTTTTCAATTTCTACATCTCGCATCATTTCTCTTTCGCCCTTTTTCTCCAAAAAATACGCATAATTTCCTTTATAACGATACAGCTCACCTTTATCTATTTCTACAATTTGATTGGTAACTTTGTCCAAAAAATATCGGTCGTGACTTACCAAAAAAATGGTTTTAAACTTGCTATCTATCAGATTTTCAAGCCATTCTACTGTTTCCAAATCTAAATGATTGGTTGGCTCATCAAGCACAAGAATATCAGGTGCTTCAATCAAGACCTTTGCCATCGCCACTCTTTTGCGCTGTCCGCCCGACAAAAAGCGCACTTTTTGTTGCACCATTTCCCCAATTCCCAAACGAGAAATAATTTCTTTGATTTGCTGCTCATATTCCCACGCATTTTGTACCGTCATTTTCTCGACCAAAACGTGCATTTTCTGCTCATAATCAGGGGCATTTATGTCCGAAAGTGTATGCAATTCATAGTCTTTTATCAAAGAAATGAGGGGGTGATTTGAAGTAAATACATTGTCAAAAACGGTTTCATCTTCTGCAAAAGTAGGATTTTGCCCCAAAAAGCCCAAAGAAGTACCTTTTCGAACAGCTACAGTGCCAGCATCAGGCGCATCTAAACCTGCCAAAATCTTGAGTAAACTCGTTTTTCCAGAGCCATTTATGCCAATCAATGCGATACGCTCCCCTTCTCCAATTCCTATATTAACATTGGAAAACAGCGTTTTTTCGCCATATATTTTTGTGATATTTTCTGCGGAAAGTAAATTCATGCCGCAAATATCGGAATTTTTTCAGGAAGGACATATTAAAGCAGGATATTTTATAGAAAAAGCCAGAAATTAAGCCTTTATTTATCGCTGCCAAAACGAAAACTACCAAAATTGATTTAGGAATTCGGTATTATGTGGTATAAAAAATGTCAGCCGCTTTGAAGGTCTATGACCATTCAAAGGGCTGACATTATTCGTATTTATGCTTAATATTTTATACAAATAAAGAGAATAACCAGTACAGACCTCCTGATACCAAGATAGTTACAGGCAAAGTAAGCACCCATGCTACCCCAATATTACGAATGGTTTCGGGTTGTAGGTTTTTGACACCACTACCTGCTACCATCGTTCCTGCAATCGCAGAAGAAAGAATATGCGTAGTACTTACAGGTTTACCCAACCAAGTGCTTAGTTGAATCGTACTTGCAGCCATCAACTCTGCTACCATGCCTTGTGCATAGGTAAGATGCGTTTTTCCGATTTTCTCCCCAATTGTTACCACAATTCGTTTCCAGCCAATCATTGTACCTATTCCCAATGAAAGTGAAATTAAGGCAATAACCCAAACAGGTGCCCAGTCAGTATAATCGGTTAAGGTTTTTATTTCTGCTTTCATGGTTTTAAGGGCAGCTTTATCTTTAAAAGCATCAACTTTCTTGAACTCCTCACCCATATTTTTGGTCAATTTTTGGATTTTTTTGCGCACCTGAAAGCGATTTTTGCCATTGTCTTCTGTTTTCAAAAGGGTCAATTTTTCTTTCAATTCAGTAATTTCTTTGGTAAAACTAGCATTTCCAGATGCCGCAAGATTTGCTTCTATCTTCGCAAGTGAAGCCTCGCAATCTGCTAAGTTAAAACTTTTTCCTACGGTAAACACTTTGCTTGCAAAAGAACCTTGGGTAAAATCATTAGTATTGAGGGCAAACTGAAAAGGCATAAACATCATCAAAATAATCATCATCAAGCCCACGCCTTTTTGTCCGTCATTTGAGCCATGCGAATAACTTACCCCTGTACAAGTAGCAATCAAGAACGCACGAATCCAAATCGGTGGTTTTGAACCTTTTGCAGGTGCCTGAAAAAGAGATGGATTATTTTTAAAGAAAACACGAAACAAATACATTAATACAATCGCTAATGCAAAACCCACCATAGGCGATAAAAGTAAAGACATCAAAGTTTCACCTAATTTTGTCCAATTTGGACCATCGCCACCGTGCAAAGCCTGAAATGCAATACCAATGCCTATCAAAGAACCAAAAAGTGTGTGTGAACTTGAACAAGGGATTCCATAATACCAGGTAAAAACATTCCAAAAGATTGCCGATATTAACATAGCAAAAATCATGGCTATATTAGCATTCAGCCCCAAACCCATCATGTCGGCGATAGGCAAGAGCTTCACGATGCCCATTGCTACGGTTACGCCCCCCGTACACACGCCCACAAAGTTCCAAAAACCTGCCCAAATAACCGCTTGTTGTGGTTGCAATGTGCCTGTATAAATTACAGTCGCTACAGCATTTGCTGTATCATGAAATCCGTTTACAAACTCAAATGCACAGACAGCGAGGATACAGAGAATGAAACAGATAAAACTAATTGTGCTTAAATCACCCATTGTGAATGAAAAATTAAAAATGAAGAATTAAGAATTTGAGCAAAGGTATATGCTTAATATTAAGGAATTGTAAAGAAACGTAAAAACTACCTGTTTTTTTGTACTTAAAAATTAAATTGGGCTTGAATGCGCAACAAACGCCCTTGTTGTTCGTTGTTTTGCTTAACAAAGTCGCTTGTGTTACGGTTCGAGATTACATATGCAGCCACGATTTCCATATACTTGAATGGCTGATATTCAATACCTGCTTCTAATTCTGTGACAACATGCGCCCTGGCGTCTAATTCTGCCTTTTTTGCGCCATCATAATACTGTATTCTTGCAAATGGCAAAATAGTTTGTTTGTTGATGTCCCACTTGTAACAAAAAGTAACAAATCCTCCTGTGAGCGATTTTGTTTCAATAGAATCCGTTTCGGGGTTAAACTGTGGACTTCTACCAATGTTATACTCTGCCAAAACCCCAAAAGGTTTTGGATATAGGCATAGCGAAGCAGCTACTCTTTGGTCTGCGTAAGTCAAATCTTTATTTACCTTAACACCTGAACTCAACTGGTCTTTGGCAAGGGTGTATTTACCTGTATAACCTTGAATACCAGGCTCTATGATTTGCGAACCCATTTGAAAAGGATAGGTAACACGTCCTACAACATGCAAATTATTGTTCAATTCAGGCTTATTTGCTACCTGCCCGTTATAAATCCCAAAACCTACCACGCCATAGTCTCCAGAGCCTTTCAAACCCTTACTAATTAAGTCTCTGTAAAGTTCTCTTACTTTTGCAGGGGCATAGTAAAAATTCACCCCTAAATCTCGCTCATTTGGTACAGCACTGTTTAAGGCATCGCTACGGTCTAAGGGTAAACGGTTTTGGCTTGATTGCATATTCTCAAAACCATATGGAACTTTACTTTGCCCTACCCTAAAACGAAACTCCTTTTTTTTATCAATAGAAACATCAAAATAAGCATCTCTAATTTGCCCAAAATGTAAGCCTGTAGAAGAAGCTGATGAAGCAAAATCGGGCTGAATATAAAAATATAAATGCTCACCTATGTCTCCGCTAAAAATCAAACGCAAGCGGCGAATAAAAAAACCGCCATTGTCTCCCCAAGACCTATCACAACTTTCACATCTTAAATCAGGATTTGTTTCCAAAAGCCTGTTATAGCGTACCTGCGTATAACCTCTAAGGCTTATTTTATCGTACCAGTTCACTTTTTTTTCTTTGGAAGAAGCGGTACTGTCTGCCTTCTGCGCAAATATTACATTCGATAAACTAATGAAAAATAATAATGCTGTAAATAATTTTGTCATAACAGAATAATGATGGTGGTAATGTAAAATAAATCAATTATTAACTTTTAACTAATGTTAATTTAATGCGATGCAAAATAATCAATTCAATATTTACTAATTGTTAATAAAAAATAGATGTATATTATCAAATTGTTAATATTATTTCACTTTTAGTACTATAAATATCCTCTAACGGTCCATTTATTCCATTCCTAGCCTCATTGTATAGATTTATCGCTACATATTTGTATATTAAGAGAATTTTAAGCTACTTTGCGCCTTGAAAATTCGTTATTTGCGAAACAATTAGAAAAAGGAACATACATATTTTTTTATCTTCATATTTTTATTTCATGTTAGAAACAATATCAATAAATGAGTTATTAGACTTATTCATCCGTGGGATTGTAAACATCTCACTCTGCTTTATTGTGGTCAAGTTTATTTACAGTAGCCGCAGCAATAATCGAGAGTTTATCTTCGCTTTGTACGCCTTCAATGTTGTTATTTTCGCCCTTTGCTGTTTGCTCAAAGATGTGAAAATGGAATTAGGCTCTGGGTTTGGGCTTTTTGCGCTATTTGGCTTGCTCAATTACCGTACAGAAGTAATGAAAACCAAAGACATGACCTATTTATTAGTTGTCATCGCCATTGGTTTTATCAATGGTTTGTGTGTGTTTGAAAATGTAAATGATGTGATAGAAATTGCCTTTTTGAACATCTTAATTTTGGCGGCTATTTATATATTAGAAAAAGTGATGCTCGCTAACTTCCCGATGAATACCCGTATTCGTTACGAAAAAATTGAGCTAATTCTCCCGAGCCGCAGAAACGAATTATTAGATGATTTGCAAAAACGCACAGGCTTGGAAATCACAGACATTACCATTGATGATATTAACTATTTGAATGATACTGCCGTTATTAATATTTATTATAAGGATAAAAAATAATCTTTTATTTTCTTGATTTCTCGCAGATTTGCACAGATTTCAGCGCAGGTTTTCGCAGAATAATATACATCTGTGTGAATCTGCGTTTTTCATCTCTACGAAAATCTGCGTGCCACAAACAACATTAATATGAAAAAACTATTCTTTCTTTTTTCTTGCGCATTTATGGTGCTTTCAGTTGCAGCACAAAACCTCACACAGCAATGGGCAACCCGTTACAATGGGCAAGGCGATTATACCGATAGATTTAACTGTACCGCCTTAGACAATGCGGGCAATCTTATCGCAGCAGGTTATACGCTCAGAAATACGACAGGCAGAGATGTATTAGTTTGCAAATTTGACGCAAATACAGGTAATCTTCTTTGGTCATATACTTATAACGGCTTAGATGATGGCGATGATGAAGTAAATGCACTTGTGATAGACAATGCAAATAATGTATATATTACAGGTTATACCAAAGGTATTACGACTGAAGATGACATGATAACGGCGAAAATAGATGTAAATGGTGCGCAAGTTTGGCTTAATGCGTACAATTTTACGGCAAATCAAGACGATGAAGGCGCAAGCATTGCCTTAGATAATGCAGGAAATGTGATTTCCGTAGGAAAAAGTGATAATGATGCCCTTTCTGCCACAAATGACGACTATGTAACCATTAAATACAGCGCTGCGGGGGCAGTAGTTTGGACACAACGCTACAATGGCTTGGGTGATGACGGCGACAAACCTGTAAAAGTTTTGACAGACGCAAACAATGACATATATGTTACGGGTACGAGTTTTAATGGAAATGATGACGACTACGCAAGCATAAAATATGCTGCTGCTACGGGAGCGCAACTTTGGCTAAAAATCGTAGATAGAGGTGCAAATGACAGAGCAACAGGTATGGCATTAGATGGCAGCGCAAATGTATATGTTACAGGCAGAAGCAATACAAATACGTATGACTATTATACCGTAAAATACACAAGTGCAGGTACTTATACTTGGCAAAACATCTTTAACAATGGCGATGATGATAGAGCTATTGCGATTGTAGCAGATGCAAG
>JAAFHL010000239.1 GCA_013298365.1 Bacteroidota bacterium
AAAAATGCCACCAAAATATTGCCCACCAAAGTGCTACGTTTAAAATAAGCAGCATAAATAAATAACAAAATAATGGCTGCTAACAAAATGAATATCAGATTTTTAACAAAAAAAACAGAGCCTATCAACACCAAAATATTGAGAATAATATAGGAGGTAGTTACTTTTTTGACGGACAAGAAAGTATTAATAATCGCTCTTTCAGGCTTATTGATTCTATCTATTCTGAAATCGTAGGCATCATTTATCCAATATCCCCCTGCTGCAATGAGCATCGTTGCAAGCAAATTTGCCCAGAATATCGCATCTTGAAAAAAGATAAAGGAGTGATTTTTAGTTATATATGCCCCAAGACATAGCGAAATGCCTGCCATCAATACATTCCCTGGTCGAGAAATGCGGTAGAAATTTTGTATGTCTTGAAGTGATAGCATAGCTTAAATTAAGAATTAATAGTTAAAAATTAAGAATTAAAAAATAAGTTAGGAACGATTGAAAAATAACTTGTTAAGGTTGTCCATTCTGCAAGAATCCAGAAAACTGATACTGAATCACATAGCTCTTCTGGATTCTTGCAGAATGGTTATTGAGCTTGTCGAAATATGGCTATCTTATTTTTCACTCGTTGCTTAAAGATAATTATAAAACTCATCAAATATGCCCATTTTTAATTATTAATTTTTATTTTTTAATTTCATCATCAAATATGTCCATTTTTGATTATTAATTCTTATTTTTATTTATTAATTTTTATTTATTATTTATTAATTTTTAATTTCAAAAATGCCTCCAACCTTGTGCCTCCACACTCGCAATCTGCGTAGGTCCCAGCACAATATCAATCTTCCCAGCATCGGGCGTAATGTGTCCGATAATCGTGATTTCTGGAATTTCTTTGAGGACATTAAACGCAGAAATATCGGCTGTGAATAAATATTCGTAGTCTTCGCCGCCGTTCATCGCAAAAGTAACTTCCGAAATTTGAAATTCTTCGGCAACTTTTACTGTTTCTACGTCTATGGGCAATTTATCAGCGTAAATCGTTGCACCACAGCCACTTTGACTGCAAATATGATGCAATTCACTCGCCAAACCATCACTTATATCCATCATTGACGTAGGCAAAACGTTTTTCTCATTCAAAAGTTCTAACAATTTTCCCCTACATTCAGGTTTTAGTTGCCTACCCACGACATATTCATATTCCGATAAATCGGGTTGAATTTCTGGATTTTCGGTAAATTCGACTTTTTCTCTTTCCAACACCAAAAAACCTGCATAAGCCGCCCCAAGGTCGCCCGTTACGCAAATCAAATCGTTTGCTTTTGCGCCTTTGCGATACACAATTTTCTCTTTCTCGCCATAGCCAAAAGCAGTTACAGAAATGAGAAGTCCTTGTTTTGATGTGCTTGTATCGCCGCCAAGCAAGTCTATTTTGTATTTATCGCAAGCCAATTTAATGCCTTCATACAACTCTTCCATCGCCTCGACAGGAAAACGATTGCTCATGCCTATACTGACGGTAATGCCATACGGCTGCGCATTCATTGCATAAATATCGCTCAGATTGACAATTACCGCCTTGTAACCCAAGTGTTTAAGGGGCATATATGCCAAATCGAAATGCACGCCTTCTAAGAGCAAATCGGTAGAAAAAACATTTACCTTGCCTTCGGGACACGCCACAATTGCGGCATCATCCCCAATGGTTTTGACGGTAAAATCATGTTGAATCGGAAAAGATTCGGTTAAGTGCTGTATTAAGCCAAATTCGCCAAGTGTGGATATGGGAGTCATTGTGTCAGTTATCAGTGAGCAGTTATCAGTTCGACTATGTTTGGCGATAACTGTGTGTTGTAAATATTATGGAATAAGAATATCATGATTACCGTCTTGGTCGGCTGTATCATTTCTTTTGCCGTCTAAACGATATTCACCTATGTGTTCACCTTTATTGTTATGTACTTCAAAAGTACATTTTTCAAAATCTACTGAAAGAAAAGTTTGATACTTTCCTTCTCCTCTTTTGTGAATTTTGTAAGGTGTTTTTTTTGCGTTTCTATTATATTTATCATTGTGTTTACTTATATCTTCTGTATAAATATAAAAATTAACTATTGCAACTTCTTCTGCGAAATTAGTAGCTATTTGTGGCTTTGTCAGCCCTCCAAATTCTGTCTTATATGTATCTTTTTCTTTGTCTGTTCTGCCTTTTGTTTTATAGATTAAATACCAACTTTTTAGGCTATTTGATATATGTAAATTTGGAAAAATAAAAAAATAATCATTTTTTACGATAAAAAAGCCTTTTCCGCCATTTATATCTACATATTCGTGATTAGTCAATTGCGATAAAGAGGTATAATTATTAGGTTTTGGCAATAATAATGTTTCTATTTCAAGATGTCTTTTTGCTGTATATTTAAAATAAGAGGAATCTTCTGGGTGATTATTAAGATATTGATAATGAAATTTATACCAACTCTTTTTATCATTTACACATTTGTGAATATCCACATCTAAAGTGTCAAAAGATAAACCCATTAAACCATTATTCCCATCCGGAAATTCAATATCTAATTCCTGAAGAGTAGATACTTGATAATCAGTAGGCAGGTATCCTAATAGTTCAACCAAAAAATTTCGGATATCTTGGCTTTGTAAGCATGGAATGACTGCAACTTTAGCTCTTTCATCTGCCTCATCTTCAAAATATGCCAGTTGATAAAGAGGATAACCAAATGGTGTTTGTATATAGAGTATATCATCATTTCGGAAAATATTATCTCCATTATCTTTTGCCAATAAAATAGCATTATTTAGTTCTCCTAAATAATCACAAAACTTTGTCCAATCGTTTAATTGGAAACTATCAGGATATAGCAAAAAGTTAGCTTCCATTTCTTCTTGATTGTTTAATTCGCATCATTTCTGCAAAATCACGTTGTGTTTGGTCGAAGAAATGAGGAGGCCATTTAGATAAATCAACACTCTCATTGAGTGAAATTGCCTGAATTTTCAACTCTTTTGAGGGTAAATTTTGATGAAAAAAATTAATAATTACTTCATTATGCGGAATATAGTCATATAAACTTGCTAATCTCATTCCATTAATAATATGCTCACTATGCGTTTCTACTACAATTTGTATCCCAGCCCCAGCCATTTTTGCCAAAAACTGCCCCATTTTAGATTGTCCAGAAGGATGTAAATGCGCTTCAGGGTTTTCTACAATCAAAATAGAATCTTCCTCTGCAATTAAACCTGCAACAATAATGGGCAATACATACGAAATGCCAAATCCTACATTAGGAGGTGTTCTATGATTTACACTCATTTCTGCCACATCAACATCATCATGTACATTTGCATTTATTTCAACGCCAGGCAATACAAAATTCATCCATTTTTGAACTTGATAACTTAACTTATTATTTTCAGCGTCATTTGGAAAACATTTATGTTCATCTAAACGATGAATCCCCCCGTATTTTGCAAGTACATCAATCGCATATTCTCCCTGAAAGCCAACATTCAAATCATAGTTTTTCATTTCATGACGTACTCTGGGTCCAATTCTTTCAGCATTCAAATACTGTAATTGTGTAAATTCAAAAACTCCCATTCTAATCCTTTCATTTTGAATACTATTTCTTTCCTGTAAAATTAAAAAGCGTTCATTTTGAGGAGGCAAATTATATATATATTGAAAAGAATCATTATCTTTAACTATCGATATTTTAATTTCTTCATTTTCAGCATCATCAGAAATAATCTTTTTTGCTGAACCTAATGATAATAAGTATTCGCCATTTAAAGGTATTTGCGTGGAATTAACCGTGGTATCTTCTGAAATTTTAGCTAACAATAAACACTGAATAACAGAAGATTTTCCTACCGAATTAGCTCCTGCTAAAACAGTAAGAGCCTTAAAACTAATCGTATGATTAAGTAATGCTTTGAAATTTTGTATATGTACTGAACTAATCATAAGTTAATATATTGATTGGCAAGATTTTTTGTTACTTGGAAAGCATATTGTATATTTTTGATAGAACTTGTACTAGTAGAGACAGTATCCCAGTAACTTCTATTTTCTTTTAGCTCATTTGCTACAATTTTAGCAAATTCACCTTGCTTATTCCCTTTTTGTATGCTATCTGTATCGTATTCCGACAAAGTAATTGCCCAAGTAACAAACATAGACCTATTTAATAGTTTTGTTCTTTTTTCGGTAAATAAATCTTCAGGAAGGATTTTTCTGAAAGCATATTTTCCTGAAAATAGGTAGTTTGCATTTTTCATTGCAGTATAAAATTTCTGCTTAATGGCATCATATCTTTTTTCATCAAGTTCATTCAACTTATCTATTGTTTCATCTAATAATGGGTCTATTTTTCCTGTATAGGTAGATATTGACTCGAGCATGGAAAAAGCAATAAAACGTAGCACTAATTCTTGTGCTGCCATACGAATGTCTTTTATTCCATCTGCGATTGCTGTTTTAAATATTGGAGAAGAAGCTAATTCTTGTAATAAAACCCTAACTTTGGGCAAAGCCATTGCATTTCTTACTTCCTGCCGATTAAGGGGTTTCCCTCCTGTATTGATTCGCTTAAAAATATCATACTTTACGGCGGTTGGCGAACTTGCTTCTACAATATAAATGGTTAGTTGTGTACTTTCTATTCGTCTTGCATATTTTCGATGAATTTGCTTATACGTAAGCCCATTACAATCTTCTAAATATTCCAATCCATTAAGTTTTAATTTATCATTTAAAAAGCAATTAATTACCGTCAAACGCTGTAATCCATCAATCACATGAAATTTACCTTGTTTATTTTCTGCAAAATAAAATACAGGTATAGGTATCCCTAACATTAAAGATTCTATCAAACGAGACTGCTGCTTTGTATCTGTCCAAACAAAATTACGTTGATATTCGGGGTTTAAATCTATATCTTTATATACTTCAATTAGTTTTTGAATATAATCAATAGACTGAACTTCTCTACGAACCTTTATTTCATCAGGATTGTAGGGTTTATTTTTACCCTCTATATTATTTGAAATCTCCTCCTCTATATCATCAAAACCTTTTTGCGCCTCTTCTAGCAATTCGGACAATCTATTAGCAATTTCTTCTGCTATTACATTTTCATCTGTATCAATTTCTTTATCTATAATTAAATCCTGCATAAGTCCATTTGGTAAAATCTTACAACTTATCAAACCTTCAGATGGCGATTCGGAACGCCAATTTACATATCCATTTGTAGGTTGCAGTTCTGCGGATAATTTTACTTGAATATCTTCTTGCGAAGATTTTAGTGTTACATTTATATATATAGTACTCATAAAATATTGTTAGTATTAAATTTACTTCAAAGTTCGTTATTTTTCTTAACAAAACAAAATCCTACCTAAAATCCGTTGTCAATTGAAAGCGCAAAACACGCTGATTGCCAGCATCTGCTACGTACAAAATCTTATTAAAATATGCCACAGCCGTAGGGCGGCGAAATTGTGTAAGTCCTGTACCTGTGCCGCCGAAGGAAGCAAAAACGGCTTTTTTGCTGTTTGAGCCTGCGGGGGCATTTACCCCTTCAAAACCCAAGGCATTGAATTGGAAAATAGAATCTTTTGCGGCATCTGCCACAAAAATATAGCCCGTTCCATCGCCTGCCATCGTTATGTCAGAAGGTTGTGAGAAATGATAGGGACGGTAAATCGCATCTTTTGCCTTTGAAGTATCTACAGAAGCCAACTGTTTGAACTCATAACTTGCTCCTGCATCTGATTCTTTCAACTCTATAGCTTGCACTTTTAATACCAAATTGGCATCAAAAGAAGTATAAAAAAAGTCGCCTTTTGTGCTAAGATTCGGAGCTTGTGGCGGCTGTACGTAGGTTGTGAGCGATTTTGGCTCTTTGAAATAGTCAGTCTGTGTGCCAAAAGAAGTAGTAACAAAAATGGGCGAAATGAAATTGTCTTTGGAATCGAAAGAAAGGACAGCATCACTGTAAATCGTGCCGATTGCATCGGGTCCACGTCTTGCTACATAATATTTGTTTGATGCCAAAATCGCTACCGATTCAAAACTTACTAATTCGTCTTTTGCGGTTACAATCGCTGCAGGATTGAAGCAAAAAGGAAAAATGTTTATACGTTTGATGCGAGCCTGGTTCAAGCCATAAAGTCCTGCATTGTTCAAATCCAAACGATAAATTGCGGGTAATTTGTAATTTACGCCATTGACTGAGGTGTCTTTTCTGCCAAGTGCCAAAATATTAAGTTGTCTATCTTGCACAAGGCTTGTGAGGTAGGGAACAGCAAACTCCCCTGTTTTTTTGCCAGAAACATCAAACGCCAAAATCTTGGACGTGCCAGAATCTGCTACATATATTTGCTCATCAAAGCCTATGACAATATCCGTAGGATTGACAAAGCCCGTCAGAGCAGGTTGAATCGGCACATACGCCACCGTATTATCGTTGTAATTGGGTGCTTCGAGAAAGTCGGTACTTGTTTTTTTGCCAAAAAAGCCTTCGCAACTTACCATAAAAAGCAAAGGAAGTATATAAAAAATGTATTTTTGCATAATCTGTCAATTTGGGGGCAAAGTTAGGGATTTCTCGCAGATTAACGCAGATTTTTGCGTAGATTCTCGAAAATTACAAGTCTATCTACAAGCATCTGCGTGTTTTTATCTGTAAAAATCTTCGTGAACTTACAAAATATGCTTATCTTTGACCTTCAATTGTTCAAAAGTATAAAGATGTATTATAATATCCGAGAAGAAGAACTCAAAATCAAAGTAGGACAGGAATATTTTGCGGCTTTTGATTGCAGCAAAATGCTGGGCAATGTGGATTTTTGTATAAGTCCTGCCATAGCAAAAGGGCAACAGATGTTGTTTGAGCAGCAGTCATTGTTGTGGGCAGAGGCAAAAAAGGGAAATGCAGACATTTATAAGTCTATTGTGCAGTTGATTCTCACGATTGGCAAGGCACGCACTTTTGACAAGTTTTTGCCGCCTGCTTTTTTGGGTGCTTTTGATGCAGAAAAAATTGCCTTTATTCCTTACAGCGAAATCCATGATATTTTTTATCAAAACGATTTCAATTGGAATGTTACGCCTTCAAATCACGAAACAAAAGAGTTTTTGCAGGTATTAGCAAAAGTAAAAAATAGCATAGACAATCATGCTTTGCTGTTTTATTTTGGCACAGATGATATTGAAATACAAGCATTTATCCTACAAAATTTTGTAGAAGGAAATACAGTAGCAAGCAAAATAAAAATAGATAAAAATAATTTTATGATTATCTATAATAAATGGTTGGCTGCTGTGAAA
>JAAFHL010000024.1:0-10249 GCA_013298365.1 Bacteroidota bacterium
GCAGTTTTTTATTTCTTACGGGTGTTTAGCACCATTTTGGTCAAAAGTAAAAAAATAACGATGACACTTCCAAAATACAATATATCTCTTGTATCTATCACGCCTCTGCTGATGCTGCGGTAGTGTTCCATGATGCCTATTTTGATGAGTATCCCGTTGATTGCTGCTAAATAGCCCAAACCTGCGGTAAATTCAAATGCCAAAAAGAGCGTAAAACACAAAAATACGCCGCCTATAAATGCAACAATTTGATTATCAGTAAGGGCAGAAGTGAAAATACCAATGGCAGCAAAGATAGCTCCTAAGAAAAATAAGCCAATATATGCCCCCCATATTGCACCCTGGTCGAGGTTTCCGACAGGATTTCCCAAAAAATAGATGGTAAAATAGTAGATAAGCGTAGGCAATAGGGCAAAAAACACTAAGAATACGGCTGCAAAATATTTTCCTAAGATAATATGCCAATCTGTAAGGGGTTTTGTTATCAAAAACTCCAATGTTCCCGACTTCATCTCCTCCGAAAAGGAGCGCATCGTAATCGCAGGTACAAGAAAAAGGAACATATAAGGACCTATGTCAAACAAAATGTCCATATTTGCCAAACCTGTATCCAAAATATTCCCTTCAAATCCCCAAAAAAACAAGCCTACGCCTGTCAAAAAAACGGCGATGACCATATAGGCAATCAAAGAATTGAAAAAAGCGGCAACTTCTTTATGAAGAATGGTATAAATGCTATTCATAATACGTAATTTCTTGCACAATTTGGCAAATAAAAGGCAAATTTACCTTTTTTAGGCTACAAAAAATAAGATTTTACACAAAAACGCAAACATTCACTGAAAAGCTCAATGAATACCTGCGTTTTTATGGTTTAAAAAGCAATTTATTTGGTAAAACCGTGATCAACTTTGGTTTTATACAAAGCTCTTTCTACGGCTTCTGCCTCAAGACGTGTGATACGATTGTAGGCAAAATTGAAGTAACGCAATTTGCCCATACCTCCTACCCATGCAGGTACTTCGGTAAGGCGATTGTTTGCTACATACAAAGATTGCAAGTTACCAAGTTCTTGCATTTCTGGAGGCAATACCTTGATTTTATTATCAAAGAAATTGAGCATTTGCAAACGTCTCAAATTGCCAATTTCTGCGGGAATATCCTCAATTCTGTTTTCGCTCAAATCCAACGTTTGCAAATTAGTGAGATAAAACACTTCTGCGGGAATACTTTTCAATTTCTGCCCTCTGAGCGCAAGTTTATACACTTTCTCAGGATTCGCTACGGCTTCCTCAATGCTGTAATACCATTTTTCACGCTCAAGCTGCATACCATTGAGCAGTGGCGAGTCTGGAATCACAATATCCGATTTGTCATCTGGCGCAGCAGTTGCCGTTTCGTTTTGTGCAAGAGCGGATTGTGCAAAAATGGTACACAAAGCGCAAACAAAAAGCCATTTTTTCATATAAAAAATTAACGTTTATATCAATAAAGTTTATTGTACGCTGCAAATGTCAAGATTTTCTCGGAAAAAACAAAATTCTTTATAAAAAACTTGCATGAAGTGTATGTAGAAATAGGGAAAGTGCTTAGTTTTTGAGATAATTTTTTAACCCATAAACCATAACAAAACAAAATGCCCGTAATTGATAGTCATTCTGTTCTATGTTGTAATATATATCAATTTGTTGTTTTATTTTTTCTCGTATAAGCATGGGGTTTCCATTTGATTGTTTGCGTATTTCAATAATTACTTTATTTACGTTTTCATACGTTTTTTGCCGCTCTATTTTTAGCCATTTAGTATTCAAATTAAGCACTTTTATGCTATTTTGGGCTTCTTCACATTCAGCTAACCCATTTATCTCTAAATAATTTATTCCTTTTTCTTCTACTAAGTGATAGCTAAATTTCTGCTCACACTCCTTATCAGCAGGGGAAATGATTTTATCTTTCTTATCTCCTCTTTCTTGATTGCAATGCAAATCATTATGTATCTTAATTTTATCCCCCCTTCTTCCTTTTTCAATATTAAAAGTAGGGTTTAAGTTTTTCAAAATTTCTATCTCCATTTTCAAACGTTTTGCTATATCTTCCCAAGTTTTTTCGTTTTCACGCAAATAATCATAAATAGGTTCTTTACAAGATGCCCACAAATTATGGTAATCAAACGTCTTGCGAGAATTTAGTGATTTTAGTTCAAAATGTTCTATATCTGCATTTTCAACGTTTATTTTTTTCCCACAATAACAGCAAATTTTTCCTTGTTCTTTGAGCAAAGACGTTTTTAACTGCTCTTTGTCATAATAAATAATTCCTTCTTCGAGCTGTTTTGGCGCAGAAGATGGCAGATAAGACCATATTTTTTCTGCGGATATTTTTTCTTTTTCGCAATTTACATACTTCATTTCTAAGGTCTCAGCCTCTTGTTCCTTCCATAATATAAATTGTTTAGGTTCTTCATTTTTTTCTATATATTTCATAGTTGTAATAATTTTTTGGTATCAATGAGCATTTCTGCCTCTACTAATTTACTATCTCGACTGTCGTATTTTTCTGTCAATAGAGACAGGAAATTTTGGGCTTCGGTAAGTTGATTATTTTCTATCAAACGAAAAAGGCGATTTATGTCTTCATTTGCGTCTTTTGCCGCACGATTAGGCGTATCCATGAGTTGCACAAGTGCATCATTTGCGTCCATTCCATACGGTTTATAATCTGTAAATTCCTTACATATTATGGTATGATTACTTTGTTTTTCTAAACGATAGATTTTAATATCTGGCACACTTGTCGCCACAGCAAAAGAATGTGTAGTTATAACAAACTGCGTAGCGGTAAAAGTATCTACCAAAACCCTCAAAATCGTGCGCTGCCATTCGGGGTGCAAATAGGTGTCTATTTCATCTATAAAAACCATCGCTGGCTCTTTCGTAAAATCTGGCGAATTAGGATTTGTTTCTGCTAATCTTTTGACCAAAAAACCTATCCAACCAAAAACATTATTGTAACCTTGACTAATTAAGGATAAAGGAATGCCTTCGGGGGCATCATCTGTGGTAACCCAAACCGTTTCGGATTCGTGGTCTATTGTACGAAAAGTGATGGTTTGTTCTGTTACTTTGGAAATAATATGAAATACATTATCAATTATCTCAAATTCAGTAGATGACTCTTTTTTGATAATCTTATCATTTCCAATGGAATGTAATTTAATCAGCCAATGAGAAAATGCTTCAAAACGATAATCTGCTTCATTATAAATTAAAGGCAATAAATCTTTTATTTCAGGTTTTTTTATAGGAGAAGGTACTTCTTGATAACTCCCTTTTTTACTTTGTAATTGGGGAAATCCTAATATCAAGATACGAAAATTATTTTGATTTATTAAATTTTGGTAATCGCCACTATCTTTTATATAAATATCGTTATTTTCTGTTTCAAAAAGAATATTATTATGAAAAATATTCTTCTCTCCTCCCACCTGATAGGATAGGTTTGTCTGTCCTTGTGATTCATACATATAATAGCCATTCTTTTCGCCTTTTATTTTCATAAGGCTTTGAATAGCATGATGTTCCTTATCTATTTTTCGCTGATTTGTTCCCGTCAAAGTTAATGCAATTGCTCTCAATAACGTAGATTTCCCCGTTCCATTTTCGCCAATAATGCAGGTAATTCTATTAGAAAAATCTAAAGAAATATTTGTAAAATGCCCTATATTTTCTAATTGAAAGCTTTTTAAATATAATTCTTTTTTATTAGAGTTAGATAATTCTAAACCTCTTTTTTCCCTTAATGCTAAAATATTTTGTAATTGTGTTTGAAATTTTTCAGGTTTAATAAATTCGATTCCTAAAGGTTCATTACTTTCGGCTTGTTCTTTGGCTAAAAAATCATCAATTATTTTTTTGTCCTCAAACATTTCTTGACTGAAAAAGGACGGATAGGTTTTAGCCCAAGAACCAAACTGTGAAATTTTTAAATTTGGCGTATTAGAAATTTTTGCAATAATTTTATTGAAAAACTTAACTTTTAAAGGTTCTTTAGATACAAAAAATAGCTGACATTTTCCTTCCCAATGTATTCTAAAATAAATACTTAGGGTTTTAATTATATGTTTATCTCCCGCCCAACAAGAAAATACGGCAGCACCATTATTACCATCAAGAAACCAATAATTTTTATTTTCTCTTGTAACAGATGGCACATCATTTAGTCCAAACAAAAAATCACTATCCTTCTGATGCCTTTCATATAAATGCTGAAAGACATACTCATGCAATTCCTCAATCGTATTAAAAACAGGTATTTCCATATATATTTAGAAAGCAGATTTGCGCAAAAATAACTAAAATCTGCGAAAATCTGCTATTATCTGTGAAAATCTGCGTGAAAATAAAATTACCTCTCAACTACACAATTTTCCAAAATCAGCATATCCATCTTTGTACGCAAAAAGCAGTCCAAAGCCTGTTGCGGCGTATTTACAATCGGCTCATTTTCATTGAAAGAGGTATTTACCAAGACAGGAATACCTGTTTTGCTATGAAAATGCGAAATCAAGCCATGATATTTCGGTTCTACTTCTTTGTCCACCGACTGCAAACGTCCCGAGCCATCTACATGTGTAACCGCAGGAATCGCAGCATGTTTTTCGGGCTTTATTTGAAATACTTTTTCCATAAAAGGCACATTGTCCGTTTGCTCAAAATATTCTGGCACAAATTCCCTCAAAATCGAAGGTGCAAAAGGTCGGAAACTTTCTCTGCGTTTTATTTTTAGGTTCAAAATTTCTTTTACATCATTTCTGCGAGGGTCTGCCAAGATAGAACGATGCCCCAAAGCCCTTGGACCAAACTCCGCACGTCCTTGAAACCAACCTGCAATACCGCCGCCTATCAAGCAATTTGTGACTTTTTCGTACAAAGCCTCGTCTGACAACTCCGTAAACGCAATATTTTGTGCGGTAAGCAACGCCTTAATTTCTTCATTTGAAGATTTTGAGCCTGTATAAGGATTAAACATTGGCGCAGTGCGAGGTTGTTGCAACACTTGATTATACACCCACAAAGCCGCACCAATACAAGTACCCGCATCATGTCCTGCGGGCGGAATATAAATATTTTTGAAAGGCGTATTTAAACGCATTCTGCCATTTGCCACAGAATTTTGTGCAACACCGCCCGCAATACATACATTGTCGCAACCCGTTTTCTTGTGCAAATGATTCAACATAGAAAAAATAATCTCCTCACATACACGCTGCACAGAGCAAGCCAAATCTTTGTGATATTGTGTCAAAGGTTCGTCTTTTGCACGCACTTTGCCAAATTTTTCGACCATATAGTCAGAAAAAAGGGATTCTATTTCGGGGCTACCATCTTCCCAAGTCATTTTTACGCCTTTGGAAGTATGCAAAAAATATTTTTCGTTGATTTTGAACAAACCATCAGCCGTAGGCTGTATCACATCACGCACTTTTTCTACCAAAGTAGGATTGCCATACGGCGCAAGTCCCATCACTTTATATTCATCGCCATAATATGGGAAGCCCAAATATTGCGTAAAAGCCGTATAAAAAATCCCGATAGAATGGGGGAAATTTACCTTATCAAACACTTCAATGTTTTTGCCTTTGCCCATACCTGTCATGGCAGAAGAAAAATCGCCAAAACCATCAATCGAAAGTACAGCCGATTCCTCAAAAGGAGAAGCAAAAAAAGCAGACGCAAGATGACTACGATGATGCTCTACATTGTGGATTTGCGCTTTGAGTGTGCCATTTTTCAGGTTAAATGCCGCTTCTATCTGGTCATTGAGCGAACCTACTTTATTTTTATTGGCAATTCTATCTATAATATAGCCAAAAGAAATGCCCGAAGTAAGCGCAGTAACCGCTTTTTTCAAGATATTGGCTTGTGGGTCTCTTGAAATAGCGATATGATTTACTTCTTGAATAGAAATGCCCGCCTCATCTAAGCAAAATTGTATCGCTTGTGTAGGCAATCCCGCCCAGTGCTTTATACGTCTAAAACGTTCTTCTTCAGAAGCTACAAGCAGCTCACCATCTCTGTAAATACAAGCAGAGGAATCGCCATGAAAGGCATTAATACCCAAAATATACATAGTCTAATCGTTGTGAATGTTTTGTGTGCTTAAAAACGGGACAAAAGTAGGTAAAAAAGTTGATAGTTGAAAATTGAAAGTCGAAAATACTTGGCTTTCGCTTAAAAATGAGGTGGATTTTTTGGGGCTAATAAGCTGAAAATGAGTAGCCATTTTCTCCAAAGGCAGAACATTTCTCTACTTCAACATTTTGTACTTAAAATATGTTTTGAATTAAATTTCTTAGCATATCGAAAATTATAGTATAAAACAACTAATTGATAATGAAGGTACTGCACGTTATCTATCAGGTAATAAACGTAAAAAACGCTCAAATAGCCTCTTTTCTTCTGTTATAATGTGTGCTTCACCCGTCATTTCAGCTTGTGGTGTAATGGTATATTGATAATTCGTCATGAGACTATCTGGTAGTTTTACATCTATGAGGAAATAAGGCTCTTTTTCTTCATTCGGAATAGGCGAAATCGCACTAATTTGCCCCAAAATTGTGCCATATTTCTTATAATCGTAACTATCAAAACGGATTTGTACTTGCTGATTTATGCGTATTTTGCCTGTTTTGGTCGTAGCCATTTTTATTTTTCCTACAAAATGATGCGCATCGGGAAGAATACTCATAATTTCTTTGCCGCTATGTGCATATTGTTGTTCATACCAAATACCTAACAAATAGGCTTTACCTATGGCTGGCGAGGCAATGATATATTTTTGTTTCCAAGCAGACAATGTACTTGAAAGTTGTTTGTACGCAATCACAATTTCAGATTCCAACTGCTGTTTTTCGGAGGTATAATTTTGTTGCCTATCATTTATATTTTGTGTGTAGGATTGAATTTGAATGTCATTTCTGGCAATTTCAGATAATTGACGTGTGATTTCTTTTTGTTTTTGCAGATAAACAGCCTCTGCTTGTTCTACATCTTTTCGAGAAACTACCCCTTCTCTTTGCAAAGATTGCTGCGTTTCCCATTGCTTTTTGAGCATATTAAGCTCTTGTTCTAACAATGCTCTTTCTGCATAAATATGGTTGGTAAGATTTTGCGTTTGCCCTATTTGTGCTTGGGTATTTGCCAAAAATGCGGTTTCAGTCCCCGTTTTTGCCTGATAATTTGCCCATTTTTGTAGGCTTTCTCTCAATACAAAATAAGGTGATTCTAATTCGCCCAAACCCGAAAACAAAGGAAAATAAGCAATATCAAAGGTTTGATTTGTTTCCCATTTTTTTAATAGATTTTCTAATTGCAACACTTTTTCGGTATTTGCAGCATTTTCGATAACAGCCAAATACTGCCCTATTGCTACATGTTCCCCATTTTTGACAAAAAAATGATTGATTTTTGCGCCTTCTGCCGCATAAATACGTGCAGGTGGTGGCACAGAACTTATGATGATTTTTTCACTTATAATGTCAGGGTAGCGAATGAACCATGTCATTGTCAGTAAAATAAGGACGACCGAAAAAATGCCGATAATTCCCCAAGCTAAAATGCCTTTGGGAATGTCGCCAATGAGGTCATGTATTGTTTCGTTGTTAAGATGTATGTTCGGCATATTTTTGTAGGTTTTAACCGTTGCGAAGGTCTGCGACCGTTCGCAAGGTTCTATATGATATAACATTGCTGACATGCAACCCTTCGAGTGGTCGCAGACCCTCGAAGCGGTTTTAACTCCCTAATTCCAATTGATTTTTGACAAGTGTAAAATAAGCACCTCTTGCTGCGCTAAGACTTTCATGCGTTCCCGTTTCCACTACTTTTCCATTTTCAAGCACAATAATTTGGTCGGCGTTTTTGACTGTACTTAAACGATGCGCAACCACTACGACCGTTTTTCCTTGAAAAAAAGTATCCAAATTTCGCATAATAACACTTTCATTATTGGCATCTAAGGCATTAGTAGCCTCGTCAAAAAATAAAAATTCGGGGTTTTTATACACAGCCCTTGCGATTAGTAAACGCTGTTTTTGCCCTTGACTTAATCCTGCACCTTCTTGCCCAATTTTGGTATTGTAGCCCAAAGGCAGATTTTCTACGTAGCTTTGAATATTAGCAGTGCGAACCGCTGTTATCAGTTTTTCTTTGTCTATATCTTCTTCCAAAGCAATATTTTGCGCAATTGTATCCGAAAAAATATACCCTTCTTGCATCACTACCCCGCACATACTGCGCCACAAACTGCTGGGAATATATTGAATGTCGCTACCACCAATCAAAATTTTACCGCTATTAGGCGGATAAAATTTTAGCAATAATTTCAACAAAGTCGTTTTACCGCTCCCACTTGAACCTACAATCGCTGTTATCTTGCCTTGCGGAATGATGAGACTTATATCATCTAAAACAATAGGCGAATCTGGTCCTGCATAACGAAAACTTACATTTTGCAAAGTTAAGCTACGATTTTCGGGTAAAATATTCGTATAAATCATTTCTGAGGGTTCTTCATCTTTCTTGCTATGAATTTCATTCAACCTTTCGAGGCTCAATTTTGTGTCTTGTGCAGATTGAATAAAACCAATAAAAGCCGCAATCGGCGCATTGAGTTGCCCAATGATATAGGTAACAGACATCATCATGCCCAAAGTTAAATCGCCTTTTATAACAAGTTGCGCTACAAAAACGGTTATCAAGATATTTTTTAACTCATTGATAAATGCCCCACCAATTTGCTGCGTTTGACTCAAACTCAAAGATTGTAAATTGATTTGAAACAAAGCCGCCTGCACACGCTCCCATTCCCATCTTTTTTGTTTTTCTATGTTGTTTAGCTTTATTTCTTGAATCCCATATATCAATTCCAACAATTTGTTGCGTTCTGCCGAATGACGAGAAAAGGATTTCGCATCTAAATCTCTCCGTCTTTTGAGGAAAATAAGCGTCCATAAAACATATAAAATACTGGCTATGGCAAAAATCCCAAAAACTTGCACATTATAAATCAACAAAACAATCGAAAAAATAAAGGCATGTATGATAGAGAAAAAAGTATCTAACAAAGTTCTTGTCAAAAACTGTTCTATGCGATGATGGTCGCCAATGCGTTGCAAAATATCTCCTGTCATTTTACTATCAAAAAAGCCCAAAGGCAAGCGCAATATTTTTGCCAAAAAATCAGAAATTATCGCAATATTGATGCGACTGCCGATGTGTAATAGCAATTTTGAACGCAGTAATTCTACCATTTTGCTCGAACTAAACAGCACCAACTGTGCTATCAAAACAAGATATACAAAGTGCATATTTTGCGTGCCAATGCCCACATCTACAAGGGATTGTGTAAGAAAAGGAAATAACAGTTGCAATATGCTTACTGTTACCAAACCTAAAATAAGCTGCAAAAAATGTTTTTTGTATTTGTTGATATAGGGAAAAAGATAACGAAAACCTGCCCTACTTACACTTTCTTCCCCTTGCGTTTCAAATTCGGGACCGGGCTCAAGCATCAACAAAATGCCAACTTGCTCTGTACCATTTGTATCTGAAGCCCAATGCTGCAAAAACTCCTTTTCCGACCACTTCAACAAGCCGTGTGCAGGGTCGGCAACATATATTTTGCCCCTTGATACCTTATATACCACTATAAAATGATTTTGCCGCCAATGTGCTATACATGGGAAGAAAGCATCTTGTTTTAACTGTGCTAATGTAGCTTTTACCCCCAATGTCCGAAAACTCATAGACTCCGCCGCTCTGCTAATAGCTAAAAGAGAAACACCTTCCCGAGACAAATACATCTGTTCTCGCAAAGCTGCAAGCGACACACTCCGCCCATAATGCTTGGCAATCATGCGCAAACAAGTGGGACCGCAATCCATCGCATCAGGTTGTTTATAAAATGGAAATGACATGTTTGAGTTGAGAATGGACACTTCGACAAAGCTCAGTGCGAGTAGTTGAGCGTGGAAAGTTTTCTATCTGTGAGAATCTGCGTCTTATATCTGCGTTCATCTGCGAGACATAAATATGTAGTTTTTAATACACTTCTATGCCATGTTACAAAAATATGTTTTCTATTTAGCTCAAAATCAATACTTTTGTAAACAGAAAAATAATTTGCTGCAAATATACGAACAAAATTTATAATTCAAAATTTGTTTTTTTTTTTTTTTTTTTTATTTTTT
>JAAFHL010000024.1:10259-21893 GCA_013298365.1 Bacteroidota bacterium
TATGACAGCCCACTTGCAAAGGGCATCCTTTCATTATTTTTTTACATTTTTAATTTTAATTTTTCTATGAAAAAGCTTGAAAAATTGTCGAATCAGACTTTTCAGACATTGGAGAAGTCGCAGATGAACTTGGTTATTGGAGGTAAGGAAGAGCCTTGTAGCGATAAGTGGGTTAATTCTCTGGATGCTTCTGGTAAACCTTGGGATAGCACTCATTCCACTGATTGTGATGGTAAAACATGGACACAAGTTGGTCTTTTTATCCTTTAATCACGGAGATTAGTCTCTGATTATCATCTCTAAGAATTTAGTTTGCAAAATGCTACATTATCGTGCGATGCTTTCTGAATTCTTAGGGATAACACTTTTTAACAATAATATAATATTTTATTTATGATATTACTATTGTCAGCGCATTCAGATATAAGCACGATATTTGTCGAGTATTGGTTAATGCACTACAAGTCTGATTATATTAAATTATATAGTGAAGATGATATTCAGTTAGAATATGAATCATCATCTAAATCTTTAAATTTAAAAATAAATGATTATACCATTTGTCATAATGACATTTCTGCATTTTGGAACAGAAGGGGAGCATTTAACTTTGGGCAAAAGTTAGCTAAGACAACTATAGAAATGCTAAATAAGGCAATACATTTATACCAACTAAGAGAATTGTTAGGAGTTCAAGCATTTGTTCATCACTCCCTAAATCCTAAATATATCATAGGTAATTTTTTTGCTGATAATGAAAACAAATTGATAGTCTGTGATTTAGCACAAAAACATGGTTTGATTGTTCCTGAATATATCATAACATCTCAAAAAATAGCGTTAATAAAGTTTTATACTCTTTTTAACACAATTATAACTAAAAACGCAATATCTTCATTCTATTATACTCATGATGATATCGCATTTTCAAACTATACCACCTTATTAAATCGTAATGACATAGATTTACTACCAGATAATTTCTTTCCTTCGTTTTGTCAAGTATATAAGGAAAAAAAATATGAATTACGTATTTTTTATCTTCATGGCGAATTTTATAGTATGGCTATTTTTTCACAATTAGATGAACATACTAAAATTGACTATAGACATTATGATAATCCTAAAGCGAATCATTGTGTTCCATTTAATTTGCCTACAAAAATCAAGCATCAATTAAACGCTTTTATGGTTGATTATGGTTTAAATTCGGGTTCTATTGATATGATAGTAACCCCCGAAAATGAATATGTATTTTTAGAAGTTAATCCTGTAGGGCAGTTTGGAATGGTTTCATATCCTTGCAATTACTATCTTGAGAAAAAAATAGCTTCTTACTTGTCAGGACAACCTATTAATGAATAACCATTATGAATAGATTAGAGTCGATTGAAAATCTAAAAAAAGAATTTGCTAATCAGGTACATAATTGTAGCCTACCTATCTTATTCAATCATGTTGTAGCAAAAGATTTATATGATTTAACAAAAAAATCTAAGAATATTGTTAAATTCTTAAATGTCCCTTTCCATCGTACAAATACAATCCATGCAAGGTCATTTGAGCGATATATTAGTAAAATAATCAATAATTTTAACAATTAAAATATCATATGAATCTTATAAACACACTTTATCATTCAACACTACACTTTGTAATATGCTACGTATTATTACAAACATTTTCTTTACAGGCACAGCCGCCACAATTTGCTGAATATTCCAAAAAAGTAACAGAAGCAAAAGCCTTATCTAAGCAAAAAAAATACAAAGCTGCTGCCAAAACTTATTCTGCTGCATTTGCTTTTTTGGGCGGAAAAGCAGAGCTTAATGAAAGGTATAATGCGGCTTGTGTATGGGCGTTGGCAAAAAACAATGATTCTGCCTTTTTTCATTTATTCCGCTTGGCAGAGGTAGGAAAATGGGATTCGTATAACCATTTAATAAAAGATACAGATTTAAATAATCTTCACAAAGATAAAAGGTGGGAGCAGTTGTGTAATAAAGTCAAAGAAAACAATTTGCTTGCAACGGCAGAAAGGGAAAAATATGAGAACAAACCTTTAAAAGCCTTATTAGAATCTGTGCTTGAAACAGACCAAAAATATCGGAATATGTCGGATAGTATCGAAAGAACATTTGGTTCAGAATCAAAAGAATATAAAGATTTATGGGCAATACAACATATTTTGGATTCTGTAAATGTGGTAATTGTTCTGTCCATTATTGATAAATATGGTTGGCTTGGAAACGAAACTGTAGGAGGATTGGGAAATATGAGTTTGTTTTTTGTGATACAGCATGCAGATATAAGCATACAAGAAAAATATTTGCCGATAATGAAACAAGCTGTTAAAGACAATAAAGCCGATGCCTCAAATTTAGCTATGCTTGAAGATAGAATTTTGATACGAAATAATAAAAAACAAATATATGGTTCACAGGTAACAAAAAATGAAATGGGCGAATTTGTTGTGCTGCCCATAGAAGATGAAAAAAATGTAGATAAAAGAAGAATGGAAGTTGGCTTGCCTCCTTTGTTTCAATATTTACAACATTACGGCATAGATTATAAGCTACCCAATGAATAACAACTACTTCCTCCCTTTCGCTTGCTGCCTTCCTGTCAAAGGCGCACGCCGTTCACTCATCTGCGATATACAACGTGGTGGCATGGATTTTATTCCAAACGCCTTATATGAGTTGCTTACAGTAGATTGCAAAATACTCACATACAGCGAGATATTGGTGCAATATGAAGCAGAAGACAGAGAAACCATCATCGAATATTTTGATTTTTTGATAGCAAAAGAATATGGCTTTTGGTGTGAAAGTTTGGAGGAGATGGCACTTTTTCCGCCCATAGAAATGGTATGGGACGCACCTGCGCATATCACAAATGCAATAATAGACGTAGATGCACATTCACAGCACGATTTTGCAGCTATTTTTACGCAGTTAGAAAATTTGGGTTGTAAAGATATTCAGATTCGCTTTTTTTGCGAAAAAGAACTTTCTTTTTTGGCAGATATAGGCGAGAAATTAGAAAATAGGCGGATAAAATCCTGCGATATTATTTGGAAATATAACAATTCCCTTGTCTGTGAGGACACAGACAAGGGCGCAGCATATATAGAAATTGTGCAAAAATATCACCGTTTTTCGCATATTACCGTTCATAGCGCACCTTTTGAAAAACGGATTTCTGCGGAATTAGATGCCACAACAGCGGTTGTTTTTACGCAAGAAAAGATAACAGACTCCACACATTGTGGCGTGATTCATCCTGCTTATTTTGTGCTAAATATCGAAACTTTCACAGAAGCACAAGCACATAATACCTGCCTCAATCGCAAACTTTCTATAGACGTAAATGGCGATATTTGTAATTGTCCTACTTTGCCACAACGCTTTGGAAATGTGGCAGATACAAGTTTATCTGATGCACTCACGAAGGCAGGTTTTACAGATAATTGGTTTATTCACAAAGACCAAATAGAAGTCTGCAAAGATTGCGAATTTCGCTATATTTGTACAGATTGCAGAGCTTTTGTGGCAGGTAAATACGACAAACCCGCAAAATGCAACTACAATCCCTATACAGCTGAATGGGGATAATTTTGCTATTCTTAGGTGGTATAAAAACCGCTATTCACCCTTTTTTATGTTACTTAGCAAAAGACAAAATAAAAATATAAAAAATTAATAATCAATTATTTAAACCCATTTTTAAAAGGCTATTTTTGCTCAAAACCCTTAATTACTTGTTACTTTTGCCCCTAATATTTCCATTCGTAGCCCCAAAAGTCCCTGCATCTTTGCATTGTCGTTTGGGAATAGTCCCCGATTTTATCATTTTATTATACAATTTTACAATGGAAACGAACAACGAATCTATGCAAAGCATCAAGGAAGAGGCTATCGCCATTTTCAAAACAATTTTACTTACCAAACAAGTCTATGGCATGAATTATTTAGTGCGGATTGTGCGTGGAGACAGACGCTTTGAATTAAAAAAGCCTGAACATGAGCAACTTGAGACTTTTGGGTCTATGGCAAATGTGAACGATTATCGTTTGAAAAACATCATTACTTGGTTGCTCAAAAATTACTATCTCAGTATGGTCAATTTACAATATGGCTCTTTGGGGCTTACGGCAAAAGCATTTTTGGTGATGCACTCAGAAGATGATTTGCTTGTAGGCAAAAAAGAGTTACAAATCAATGCAGAAAATCGTGTCATGAGCGATTCGCTGAAAAAGATTCGCAAGGCGATTGCGGAAACAGAAGATAGACCTATTTTTAGCATTTTTACGGACTGGTCTTTGCAAAATATGATTGATAGCAAACCGCAGGATATTGCTAAACCATGGGCGTAATGAATGAGGCATATACAAATTCGTATGGACATTTGTTGATTAAGGCGATTAAAGGTGCAAAGGAGGAGAGTATTCGTCAATTACAAGAAGATTTGGAAAAAAGAGTGAAATATCCTTCTTATCAAGCCGTAAAGTCTTTGTTTTTAGCAGGTTGCAGCATAGAAAACATCAGTGAAACACGTGAAATTAAGCAAGATACGGTGCTTTCTTATTTGGGAGATTTGCATAGAACAGGCGAAATAGACCTGAAACCTTGGATTGCGGAAAGGGTAGATGCCAAGATTTTACAAAAAGTAGCAGATTTTTTTGGACAAGAACAGGTTACGTTTAGAGATGCGTACAGAGAATTGGGCTTGGATTATCAGACCTTGGTGCTGAGTAAATTGTATGCAACTCGATAACCGCTTTGAAGGGCTGCACCCGTTGAAAGCGGTTATCTATAATAAACATTCAATCCCAGAATAGCTTACGATTGTAATACGATTCTATTATTGTCTGTACTAAACATTCGACCCTACGAACGGGCGTAGCCCTTCGTAGCGGTTGAATCCTACGCATTTTCCTCCCAAATTTGGGACAAATGCACAATGGTTTGCACCGCCAATTGCATATCTTGAACGGAAACCCATTCTTTCAAAGAGTGAATTTCTTGCTCACCTGCAAAAAGATTGGGGCAGGGCAATCCCATATAAGAAAGTCTTGAACCATCTGTGCCGCCACGAATTGGCTTTTGTGTAACCGTAAGTCCCACACGTTCAATGGCTTGACGTGCGTATTCGCTCACTTGTGGAAAATTGTCCAACACATTTTTCATGTTTCTGTATTGCTCCGAAATGCTAAATTCCATCGTTGCGCCAGGAAACTCATTTATCACTTCTTCGCAAATTTGGCGCAATTCTTCGCCATGTTTTGCCAGCAATTCATTGTCAAAATCTCTTACAATAAAATCCAACTCTGCCCTTTCTAACACGCCACCCATGCGAACAAGATGCACAAAACCTTCTTTTCCATCGGTACTCTCAGGCGAAAGGCGATTCAAAGGCAAACGAGCAATAATATGTCCTGCCACACGCATAGCATTTATCATTCTGTCTTTGGCGTATCCTGGGTGCGCACTGATGCCATGAATCACCACTTTTGCGCCATCGGCACTAAATGTTTCATCTTCAAACCAACCTGTATCGCCGCTATCAAGCGTATAGCCAAAATCCGCCCCCAATTTTTTCATGTTTATCTGCTCTACGCCTCTGCCTACTTCTTCGTCAGGGGTAAAAAGTACCTTAATTGTGCCATGTTTTATGTGCGGATTGTTTACCAAAAAATGAATTGCGTCCATGATACAAGCAACGCCCGATTTATCATCGCTGCCCAACAAAGTTGTGCCGTCCGTTGTGATAATATCATGCCCAATTTTTGCTAGTAAATGTGGGCTTTCTGCCGTTTTGAGCATCAAATCGGGGTTATTGGGATAAGCAATATCTTGCCCTTGATAATTGTGATGCACCTGCGGTTTCACATTTGTGCCGCTACAATCGGGCGCAGTATCTGCATGTGCGCAAAAACAAATCACAGGCACATTTTTGTCGGTGTTAGCTGGCAAAGTTGCGTAAACATAGCCCCATTCGTCCATTTCTGCATCAGCTAAACCTATGGCTTTCAATTCATTTGCCAATATTTGAAGTAAATCTTTTTGTTTGGCAGTAGAAGGAAAAGTAGTTGAAAGCGGGTCGCTTTGTGTATCTACTTGCACGTATCGAAGAAAACGCTCCGCTACAGTGTATGGATAATGATTGAACATATTTTGTTGAAAATAAAAAATATTTTACTGTTTTTTTGTAGCGCAAATTACGACTTTATTTTAAATCTGTTCCAAAAATTTTGTCCCAAAACGTAAACATAGAACTATAATTACCTTTGATGCGGGCATGATGCGCTTCGTGATGCTCTGCTGCACCCAAAAAGGGGATATATTTTGAAAAAAAAGACCTTATACCCGAATGAATATCCACTTCATGTAAGTTTCTCACTGCGGCAAAAAACCAAAAAGCGTAGGCATTTATTTCGCCAAATAAAATATACACTAACAAAATGCCAAAAGCTGTACCTGTTGCGCCGCCGAGCCACTCCAAAGGATGTACGTAAATGAAATCTAAGGCAAAAGGAGGACTTGCTTTGTGGTGAATTTTGTGGATTTTTTTGAACAAATATTCATTATGGTGTAAAAGGCGATGAAAAAAATAAAAATAGGTATCATCTACTATCGCCATCATGCCAAATTGTAGGATAAAAATACCTATCGAAGGCATTTCTATCTTAAAAACCCCATTTGCAAAATATAAACCCAAGCCCGAAATCACATACAAAATGCCTAAATTGAGGGCTATCAAAGGCAAATGTTCTTGAAAAACATTTTTTTTGTAACGAGATGTCTGTATTTTCTGCGCTTTGAGCAAATCTGTATTCAGCATGATATGAGAAAATATATACGCTGAAACAATGGAAAAAGTGAGAATGGAAAGTGTAATAATCGTAAATAACATAATAAAAATAACAAGAAAGATGATTTCAACATATCTGCCATTTTGGTTTTCCTTATCCCGTTAGGGATAAAATATCGGTAGAAAACAATAAATCGCCCCAATCCGCCCAAATTTTTCGTGCTTGCACGAAAAAACGCATAAAATGGGACGGGCTATGTACATTTCTACTGATATTTTGTGCCTACGGCACATAAAAACAAATTGCCGATTATCATGGCAGACATGTTGTGATTTTGAATTAATTTTTTACACGCAAAGCATATACATTATACAAATTTGCGCCACCTACGGCATTATCTTCTTCAATGGTAATATCTGCAAAACCCTTACTTTTAAGCAGTTGCTTCACTTTTTCTACTCGATTGTCTGCGTTATAGACTTCTGCAACCACCTGCCGAATTTTATCCCAATCCTTTTCTGCAATTCCTTGTAGCACATCATATTCTGCGCCTTCACAATCTATTTTGAGCAAATCAATTCGAGTAACATTCTCTTTTTCAATGATTTGAGAAATGGTTCTTATGTTACATTCAAAAGAAACGGGCTTGTTGCGCAAAGATTTTGCTACCCATTTTGCCACAAATGAAGGCAAATAACGCAAAAAAGCAAAAGCAGGCGGCGCATTTCGGATTTGACTTAATGTAGCTTTCTCCAAATCTTCGGGGTGTGCGTCCCACACTTCGGGGTGTGCGGTAGAAAGTGCAGGGCTATTCGGATAGTATTGAAAGGTTTGTGTACTTTCTTCCTTGCCTATTCCCACATTAAACGCTCGAAAAGAAGTGCCAAACTTGTCTGCATTTTTTTGCAATACCGCAAAAATAGTGGGGACAGGTTCAAAGGCAAAAACTTGGGTATTTTTATGATTGAGCAAGGTTCTCAAACCAAAAATGCCAATGTTTGCGCCTACATCAAAAACGACATCATTGTCGGAAACATGAATCCCATGTTGTAAATAACCTGCGATATGATAGTCCAAGACTTTGGCTTCTGCACTTCTGATGCAATAAACCTGTGTCCCGTCATGTAAATGTGTCGTGTGCATAAAAATTATACTATATGTTAGGCGGGCAAAGGTAGGGAAATATGACAATTTTCAAAATAGATTAGTAGGGTTTATTTTAGCATGAAATTAAAGAAAATAGGTGTTTCTCGCAGATTTTCACAGATTTAAGCGCAGATTCCCGCAAATATTGAACTTATCTATTTAATATTTGCGGAAATTGTCCTATTCTATATTTATTTTACCACCTTCATTTCGTTGAGCAAATAACCTGCGCCAGCATATTTGTCTATCACAAATAAAACATAGCGAATGTCTGCACTTATGTTTCGGCATTGTGTTACATCATAATTAACATCGGACATAGTACTTTCCCAGCACCTATCAAAGTTTATGCCTATCAATTCGCCATTGCCATTGATGACAGGACTGCCCGAATTACCGCCCGTTGTGTGATTTGAAGCCAGAAAACAAGTATGCAATTCGCCATCTTTTGCAGCATACTGCCCAAAGTCTTTTTTCGCTTGAAATGTCTGTAAGCGGCTATCCATTTTATAGTCCAAATTTTGTGGTTCGGACTCCTGCTTTGCTGCCATGCCCGTTAAGGTCGTAAAGTAGGTGTATTTTACGCCATCATCAGGCGAAAATCCTTCTACTTTTCCGTAGGTAAGACGTAAGGTGCTGTTTGCATCAGGATAAAAAACACGCTTTGTCATCACCTCTCTTTGCGCCTGCATATAGGCACGATTGAGCGAATCTATTTTGGCTTCATTTACCTTAAAAGGCATTTCGATAGTACTGATGTACCAATCCATCATGCCTTTCATCAGCGCAAAAGCAGGGTCTTTTTTGATTTTTTCTGCATCAATTTTGGTCAAAGTTGTTGTAAGACGTGCTTGATTTGTAAATACAGAAGTCGCAAAATAATTGTCTAAATATTTGTTCCAATCGCCTTTATATTGCGCTTCCATGGTGCTAAAAATGGGCGGACGTTGCTTTTCAGGAACGGTTTTTAAATACAGGGGAATCAAAGCAGCCATGACTTTTTTATCAACTTTGGCATCATAATCTTTGAAAAATTCTTCTGCCCCAATGCGGTATTTATTGACCGAAACATCATCTTTACTTGTCAAAAGGGCTTCCATTCCCCTCGACAACTGCACACTTTCAAAAGCAGAAAATATTTCATAATAACTTACTTGCGCCGTTTTGAGGTCATTGTAGCTGTTTTCGTAAACGCTTTTTAGGTTTTGCAAAATATTGCCATAACTTTTGCCATCTTGTGCAGCAAACTTGGTAAATTCTGCTTCATAAGCATTTTTTCTGCTCAAAGCATCTGTCTTTTTCAAGCCCTTCATTTCGCCCTTCCATTTTTTCCAGCCGTTTGCAATGCCTGCATATTTAGACGCATATTTAATACGTACCGTATCATTTTGGCGCATTTCATTTTTAATGACGGCAAGACGAGCCTCCCTAACGCCTACTCTTATGGGGTCTTCTATGCTCATCAAATTTGATAAAGCATATGAACTGAGATACTCTTGTGTACGTCCAGGAAAACCAAAAACCATCGTAAAATCATTTTGTTCTACCCCTTTGAGCGAAATAGGGAAAAAAGAACGGGGCTTAAATGGCACATTATCAGGCGAATACTCCGCAGGTTTACCGTTTTTATCTGAATAAATACGAAATACGCTGAAATCTGCGGTATGACGGGGCCAAACCCAGTTGTCGGTGTCGCCCCCAAAATTGCCAATTGCTTGTGGCGGTGCGCCTACCATACGCACATCATTGTAGGTTTCTACGACAAACAAATAATATTCATTTCCGTAATAAAACGGACGAATCATCACATTTTGATAACTTTCTTTGCTTGTTTTGGCAGAAACCGTCGTAATATTTGCCGAAATCGTTGCCTTGCGGTCAGCTTCTTTCATATTTGCGTTCACGCCCGCCAAAATTTGCTTGGTTACATCTTCCATACGAATGATAAAAGTAGCCGAAAGCCCTGGATTTGTGAGTTCTTCTTGACGGTTTTTTGCCCAAAAACCATTGGAAAGATAGTCATTTCCTACGCTGCTATGCGATTGAATTTGCTCAAATCCGCAATGATGATTGGTGAGCAACAAGCCTTCCCCCGAAATCAATTCTGCCGTACAGCCCCCGCCAAACAGACAAACAGCATCTTTCATGCTTGATTTATTAACACTATAAATGTCTTCTGCGGTGAGTTTGAAACCAGCAGCCTGCATATCCCCTTCTATGCCTTTGAGCAAAAGGGGCAACCACATACCCTCATCTGCATGAAGTGAAAAAACACTGAGTGACAACAGAAAAATAGAAAATACTTTTTTCATATTATAAGTTGAATGATGTTACAAAATATTGGTTTATGTTAGTATATGTTATTTGGCAATCATTACGAAATACTACATACATTGGCTTGCCTTCACAAAAGTAGGGAAAAAGGAATAAAACCTCTCTGTTTTTTCGCAGATTTTGGAAAAAATGCGGATAAGTAATCGTACAATGCTTTTCAACATAAAAAACAATCTCTTTTTGTGAAAAATATTCCTGCTATTTTTCTCAAAAAAAATTGTGCCATATTTTTATGAGAAAGCCATGCCTATTTCTTATCGTTGCATGTAATAATCTGAAACTTGTGTATATTTGCATGATAAATGACACAATTATGCAAATTGATATCCTGACAATAACAGGAATCAAGCAAAATTACCCAAGATAATGGGTAATTTGTGGCATCACCATCTGCGCAAAAAAGAATTATGTTTGTATCTATTGAACATCTCAGCAAAGTCTATGGCACACAAAAAGCCATAGATGACTTGACTTTTGGGGTAGAAAAAGGCGAAATATTGGGTTTTTTGGGTCCCAATGGGGCGGGAAAAACCACAACGATGAAGATTATCACTTGTTTTATGCCGCCAACGGAGGGAAATGTGCGCATTGGCGAATACAATATTCAAGAACATCCTTTGGAGATTCGTAGAAAAGTGGGCTATCTCCCCGAACATAATCCTTTGTATTTGGATATGTATGTGCATGAGTTTCTTCATTTTGCAGGAAAAATACAGCAATTAGACAAGCATTTTTTGCAAAAAAGAATCCCTGAACTGATTGAAATGACAGGTTTGCAAAGAGAGCAGCACAAAAAAATTGGCATGTTATCCAAAGGCTACCGCCAAAGGGTAGGGCTTTCGCAGGCACTCATTCACGACCCCGAAGTCTTGATTTTGGACGAGCCTACCACTGGACTTGACCCCAATCAAATCATTGAAATTCGTCATTTGATTCGAGATGTAGGCAAAAATAAAACCGTTATTTTTTCTTCTCACATTTTGTCAGAAGTCGAAGCCGTTGCAACACGTGTCATTATCATCAATCGAGGCAAAATTGTGGCGGATTCGCCTACACAAGAATTGGCAAATTTGGCTACCGAAAATGCCCAAATTCATGTTACCTTTGACAAAAAAGGTTTTGATATACAGGCGATTGCAAAATTAGCAGGTGTGATAGAAATGAAAAAAATAGATGATTTTCGTTTTGTGATTCGCACACAACACGAGACAGAAATTCGCAAAGAATTGTTTGAAGCTTGTGTGAAGCAACATTTTGTGATGATGGAATTGAGCAAGGAAGTCTTTACCTTAGAAGATACTTTTAGAAAGCTCACAGGCGGGCAGTAAAAAATTAGT
>JAAFHL010000240.1 GCA_013298365.1 Bacteroidota bacterium
CGCAGCCCCTTGAAAAACAACCCCAAAATCACTCAACACTTTTTGCCATGCCTGCTCCCGAAAATGGGCTACATTCTGCCCGTCAATCCATACTTCGCCCTTGTCTGCCGTCTCCAAACCCAATATGAGTTTCATCGTAACGGATTTACCACTGCCACTCATGCCCACAATGCAACATTTTGTATTGTCAGGAATGATGAGGTTGTAGGCGGTTAAGACCTCATTTTTGCCCCAGGCTTTGTATATGTTTTTGAGTTCAATCAATTTGAAATGGGAATGATACGTAAATTGTGAATGTTGCGCCAAAATTAAGATTTTTTCTGCCTTATTCCTTTTTTTTCCGTAACTTTGTCCGAAAATTCTACATCTTTTCATTATATTCAAAATAATGCCCAATATTCCTCCACAACATCAAATGCAAAGGCTCGAAGAAGTAAAAGGCTTGTTTGCAGCATTTTTGGATACAAAGGGGCATCGCAAAACGCCCGAAAGATTTGCTATTTTAGCCGAAATATACAGCAGAAGCGACCACTTTGATGTGGAATCTTTGTATATTGAAATGAAAAACAAGAATTATAGGGTAAGTCGTGCGACAGTTTATAATACCTTAGATTTGTTAATGGATTGCGATTTGGTCAAAAAACATCAGTTCGGCACAACCCAAGCTTTGTATGAAAAATCTTACGGTTACAAACAACATGACCATTTGATTTGCGAAATCTGTGGCAAAGTGCAGGAGTTTTGCGACCCTCGTATCGGTACGATTCAAAAAATGGTGGGTGAGTTATTGGAGTTCAATATTCACTCTCATTCGCTTACTTTGTATGGTACATGCAAAAGTGAAGATTGCGAAGGACGAAAAAAATAAATGAATACGCATTTGCTATAAGGATATCAACTTTTTTATTAATTTTTCTCTATATGGAATTTACACATTCTTCTGATAATCAAATTATTACTTATCACCTCAAAGGAAGATTGATAGGTGAATATGATGGAACAGCTATTACTGAGGCAGTTAGCAATGATATTGCAAATGGCTATATACATTTTATCCTCAACCTCAAAGAATTGGAGCATGTGAACAGTGTAGGGCTTGGGGTAATGGTTACCTTGCTTACAAAAGCACGTAAGGCGGGCGGTGAGCTTCGTTTAGCATGTCCTTCTACCATCATTAGTTCCATGTTGATGATAACAAAATTGAATACCATTTTTAGTGTTTTTCCTTCCGTAGAAGATGCAAGTGCTAATTTTTAAGGATAAAAACGATTTATACTTCAAAATTTATGTATTTTGTTGTAAAAAGCCATTCTGTAAGAATCTAGAAAAGTATGCTATTAAATCCTTGCTTGCAGATTCTTACAGAATGGTAGATTTATTCCATTTATATTATAGTGTAATAAAATAATCTCATAAAATATAAGGAATTATTTTCGCAATATTTCTTACTCATATTCAACTTTCAAATCACAAAATGATAGACGTACTTTTAGGTTTACAATGGGGCGATGAAGGTAAAGGCAAAATTGTAGATGTGCTTGCGCCAAACTACGACATTGTAGCCCGTTTTCAAGGTGGTCCAAATGCGGGGCATACCATTATCATTGAAGGCAAAAAACAGGTGTTACACTTGATTCCTTCGGGCATTTTCCACCCAAATTGTATCTGCATTATCGGCAATGGCGTAGTAATTGACCCAATTGTGTTGCGCAGAGAAATTGAGGCATTAGAGGCAGGCGGCATAGAAGTACGTAGCCGTTTGATGATTTCGCAAAGGGCGCACATTATTTTGCCTTCGCACAAACTATTAGATGCGGCAAGTGAAAAAGAAAAAGGTACAGCAAAAATTGGCTCTACTTTGCGGGGAATTGGTCCTACTTATATGGACAAAACAGGCAGAAATGGTTTTCGGGTAGGCGATTTGCTCTCCGCTAATTTTGAAGAAAGATACCGCCTTTTGGTAACAAAACATGAACGTTTGTTGGGCTTATATGCCTTTGAATATAACCTATCGGAAGGCGAAGGCGACTTTTTTGATGCCTTAGATTTTATGCGCACCATGCCTATCATCAATTCCGAACAATATTTGAATGATGCCATTATTGCAGGCAAAAAAATCTTGGCAGAAGGTGCGCAAGGTACTTTATTAGACATAGATTTGGGAACTTATCCTTTTGTAACAAGTTCAAATACCACAACGGCAGGAGCCTGTACGGGGCTTGGCATTTCGCCACGACACATTGCCAAAGTATATGGCATTTTCAAAGCCTATTGCACAAGGGTAGGAAGTGGTCCTTTTCCTACGGAATTGGAAAATGAAGTGGGCGAAACGATTCGCAAAGAGGGAAAAGAATATGGTGCAACCACAGGACGCAATCGCAGAGTAGGCTGGCTCGATATTCCTTTGTTGAAATATACCGTTTCTATCAATGGGGTAACGGATTTGGTGATGACAAAGGCTGATGTTTTGTCTATTATGAACGAAATCGAATATTGCGACACCTATGATTTGCATGGGGAAAGCCTTCAAACCTGCCCTTTTGATTTAGATGATGCCGATTTGAAGCCACAATACAAAAAAATGCCTTCATGGGGTGAGATTTCTGACATCACTGATTTGGCACAAATCCCCAAAACGCTTCGTAATTATATGGACATGATAGAAAAAACGGTGGGTGTACCCATTACTTTTTTGTCGGTAGGTCCAGACAGGGCGCAGATGTTGAAGTTGTGATTTGAATTAGGTCTTAGGTTTAGCATAAGGCTGTAATATATTAAACAAGCTTAATACCTAAGAAAATAAGCATTTTTTCGCTATTTAGTAAAATTATAACATCTTATAAACACAAAAAAGGACGTAAAAAACGTCCTTTTTTTGTGTTTATAAGAAGGCAATAATATCTTAGCAGCATATTTCAATGAATTACCGTTTTGCTCTTTTCTTTGCTTTTTGTCCCTATAATAATTGTGCATTTTGAGTCAATTTATTTTAGGAATGCACAAAAAACCCGCCCTATATTTGGTCAAACAAACATAAGGCAGGTTTTATTTTGCCATTTACTTATTTTTCAATTTATATGAAGCTTGCTGATATACAATATTATAGCAACCGCCATCTAATTCTCGGGCAAACAGTCCAATCATGTCATCTTCTTCTGCATCAAATTCCGTTTTGAGGCTCAGCCCAAACAAAGAACCTACACCATTCCAAAAGAAAGCAGTTGTTCCGTTTTTGGTATCTTTAATCAAAGAATATAAAGTATTGCCTGTTTGACGATGAATAAGCTTAATAAGCACCTTTCCTTGCGCACTTGTCATGCTTTCGACATCATCTTGGTAGGTAGCAAAAATTTCTTTTTGTCTTTTTTCCAAATACGCCTTTTTTGCTGCATCATTCGGCATTTTTGCAGTTTCTTTGTCCACCTCTCTCAACAAATCGGCAACACCTACCGCATAAGGATATACTTTATGCACATTCCAACGCATTTTATCATAATTTTCCTTCTTTTTTGCCGCCTTTCGAGCATCTCTTCCTGTCATTTTCATACCAAAAATATAGACAGAATCCATGTCTCCATTGCCAATGGTTTCCCCCATCCACTCAATCACCTCCATACGCACACTTCTACCTTCTGATTGTGCATATACACCATTCACAAATAAACACACAAATAAGAAAAAAAGATGCTGTTTCATGTTATAAATCAAAATAAAAAATGAATAAATAGCTTTTCGGCAGATAAATTAATACTAAAAGTAAATTATCATTGTATCAAAAAATATACCAAAGACTCAAAATAAACAGAAAATATGTACATATCAATAAAAATTAGAATATTTTGATTATCAATATTTTATTATCTAAAATATCAAAACATATTTATTCCAAAGCACCTACATACACAAAATTTCACGCCACAAATTTCGTACTTTTGTACGAATTTTCAGCACGAAGGTTGTAATTTCTGACACAATATTAACCTAATTGTGTCGTTGTCTCATATTTTATGGTAAAAATAGGCGAAATCTGTGTAATTTAGCGCACTATTAATAATATATTTTGTGATACGTAAACTACATTTATTGGTGCTTCGGTCCTATATGGGACCCTTTATCATGGCTTTTTCCATTGTGCTATTTTTGCTTGTGATGCAATTTATGGCACTTTACATGACCGAAATTGCGGGTAAAGGCTTAGATGCGAAGACCTTGTTGCAATTATTTTACTATGCAGGGGCACGCCTTGTCGTTATGGCAATGCCTGTTTCCCTACTTGCGGCTGCACTTATAACATTGGGTGGAATGGGTGAGCATTACGAAATTGCTGCGATAAAATCTTGCGGCATTAGCCTATTTCGCCTGTCTATGCCCCTCCTTGTCTTTGCTGTTTTTCTGACTGCTATTTCGCTATATTTTTCTTTTTATAGTATTCCTCGTGCAAATCTCAAATTTTTCAGCCTTTTGTATGATGTGCAGCGCAAAAAAGCAGAAGTTGCCATTGTGCCTGGCTATTTTTATTCTGACATAGATGGCTATATTATTCGTATTTCTGACAAGAACAAAGAATCAGGCATGATGTATGATTTTTTGTTGTATAATCATTCCGAAAACAGGGGAAATGTAGATGTAATTTATGCTGATTCTGCCAAAATGATGATGGAACCTGGCTATGTACAGCTTAGGCTTGTACTATATCATGGCTCTCGATACGAGGAGATGCGCCCTGAACAGGGGGTAAATAACTATCCTTTTGGGCGCACTTATTTCGATTCTTTGTACTATCGTATCAGTATTTCAGGATTTGAGATAGAGAGAACAGACGAATCTTTGTTTTCAAAACACCAGGTAACCATGATTAAAGACAGCTTGGAAAAAGCTATTACCCGTTTTGAGAAGAAAATAGTCAGAGAAAAAAAACAATTTCAAGTAAATCTCAATACGTATAATGGTTTAGATTCTACCTTGCTCAAGCCTTTAGGGGCTGCAGCTGCAACAGCGCAAGACACGCAATTTATTCAAATTACTTTGGCACAAAATGAGCCTTTTATTACCAAAATCAATCATGTAAACACCATAGATGCCCTCAATCGAGCTATCGGAAATACCCGTTCTTTGCGTAGCAACTTGGCATTTAGGGTTACAGAACAAGAAGACACAAAAAAACAACATAACAGTTATCTTTATGAACTATATAGCATGTACGCAATTCCTTTCAATTGCCTGATATTCATGCTTATAGGCATTGCCTTTGGGGCTATCATTCGCAAAGGCGGTTTGGGACTTCCCTCGCTTATTTCGATTGTCTTTTTTGTTATTTTTTATATGTTATTGGCACAAGGAAAAAGATTTTCCAAAGACGGCTTAATGTCGCCTTTAATGGGAGCTTTGCTACCCATCATTATCCTCACACCTGTAGCAATTGCCTCGCTTTATCAAGCAACGACTGATGCTTCGCTGTTTGACGAGAGTGTGAGAGATAGCATTAGGGATAAAATAGGTATGTTTTTTCAACGCATTTTTTCTAGAAAAAAAACATAAGCCTGTACACCTTTTTAAAGAAAATTTCGTATTAGCTAATAAGGTTTAAACACTAATTGATTTATATTTCACGATTATGCAAAAAAAGTTTTTAGGAATCGCTTTATTCTGTGCTGCAACAGCACTTTTTTCTTGTACACAAGACCCCTTAAAAGATTTTGATTGTGCGGGTTCTACGCCAACGTACACCACTGATATTGCGCCGATTATGGCGGCAAACTGTACAGGTTGCCATGGTACAACGAGTCCGTCCGACAATTTAGATTTAACAACTTACGCAAAAGTTAAAGCAGAAGGCGACTTATTTTGTTCGGTAAATTATGACAATGGCTGCGAATCAATGCCAAAAGGTGGTGCAAAATTAAGCGATGCTGACATTAAAAAAATCGCTTGTTGGATAAATAATGGCTATAAAGAATAAGTTTTAACGTATAATACTTATTTTCTATAAAAAATACAATATGCCTTTTTATGGGTATATTGTATTTTTTTGAAGAATTATCGCCTTATTCAATACATGTGTTATTACTAAATCAAATGGTGAAACATAGAAAAGAAAAATGGCGGGTATATTGATTTTTGAGAGCAATTTTTCCTACCTTTGGCTAAAATTTGATTGTTTGCTACGATACATGCTTAAATACACATACTTCTGCTTTCTTCTTACGATTTTTCTGCCTTTGTATGTAAAAGGGCAATCTTATAATACGACACAACTTTCTTTGGAAAGTGGCTTGTCGCAAAGTAGCGTTTCGGCGATTGTACAAGATGACAAAGGTTTTTTGTGGCTTGGCACGCAAGACGGACTCAACCGTTATGATGGCTATGAATTTCGGGTCATTAAACATATTCCTTTTGATAGCACTTCCCTTTCATCTAACTATATCACAGCCCTTTGTACCGAAAAAGACGATAAATTATGGGTAGGCACTCCCTTACAAGGATTGAATTTGTACAATCCTCACAATCATTCTGCCATTCATTTTAACAAAAAAAGTCAATATCCTTTGAGCGATAATCGCATTAATGATATTTTGAAAGATAAATTTGGACAGGTTTGGGTTGCTACAAGCAAAGGCATCAATCGCATTATTATCGAGACAAAAGAAGGAAAAACCCATTTTACCATTCATCAATGGCTTACAAAGTCTTTTGAAAATCGTCCAAATAGTTCACTCATCACTACCTTATACGAAGACAACAAAGGACGTATATGGATAGGAACAAGTGGGGGGCTTTTTTTCTTTAAAAATTCAAAACCAAATTTCAATATCAACATTGAAATACCCGATACTTCTCGGCTATCTGTGAATACAATTCAACAAGACAATAATGATAAAATTTGGATAGGGACAAATAAAGGTCTTTTTCGCTATGATGAAGAACGAAAGCTAAATGTACTTTTTGGGGCAGATATTTTTGCAAGCCCGACACCTAATGTGCGAAAATTATACAAAGATTCTCGTAATATTTTGTGGGTTGCCACAGAAGACAATAAATTGTATGGGTTAAAATTGCAAGGTTTACCCTATAAAAGAGAACTAATTGATGCAAATTCCTTTACACAAATCAATGATTATCGGGTAGATGCCCTGTTTGAAGATAAAATTCATGCAGGCATTATATGGGCGGGTTGTTTTTCTGGCGGCTTGTACAAAATTGTACCTGCTTCACAACGTTTTTTCTCCAATAATCTGTCAAAATATACGCAAATAACCAAGTCTGTAATGTCTATTTTTATAGATGAGGAAGATATTTGGCTTGGTACAAGCAATGGTTTACTGCGGGTAGATAGAAATGAAGAAAATGGTGAAGAAGT
>JAAFHL010000241.1 GCA_013298365.1 Bacteroidota bacterium
CCCCCCCCCCCCCCGAAAATTCTTCGGAAATAGAACTATTTGAAAAGGAAAATATCCCACTTGCGCCTGCACCCAATCATATTCTGATAGAAGGCGACAACCTCCACGCACTTACTGCCCTCTCTTTTACGCATGAGGGCAAAATAGATGTGATATATATAGACCCGCCCTATAATACGGGAAATAAGGATTTTAAATACAACGACTCTTTTGTAGATAAAGAAGATAGCTATAGACACAGCAAATGGCTCTCTTTTATGGAAAAACGCCTCAAAATCGCTAAACGTTTGTTGTGCGAGACAGGCGTGATTTTTATTTCGATAGATGTCAATGAAGTGGCTCAATTAAAACTACTTTGTGATGAGGTTTTGGGCGGTGAAAAATTGGTTAATATTGTAGCTAATATAAATAACCCCAAAGGCAGGTCTGATGAGCGAAATATTGCAACATCTCATGAATATTTACTATGCTATTCTATGGGAAATGTGGCTTTTAAGGGTTGGGACGCAGGAAATAATATTCTTAAACGATATAATAAAACAGATAATACAGGTCTTATTTATCGAGAAATTGATTTAAGAAAAACAGGTGATAATGATAGAAGAGAAGACAGACCTAAATTGTTTTATTATTTCCATTACAACCCAAATACACAAGATTTTTATCCTACAAGGGAAGAAGATACGCCTATGGGTTATATACAAATTAAGCCGCTAAGAACTGATTTATCAGAAGGTAACTGGAGGTGGTCTTTAGATACTGCACAGGCTAATTTAGACAAATTAATTCCTAAATTTATGGGAGTTAGGAAAAAATATACTGTTTTTGAAAAAGATGTTTTATTAGATTTTCAAAAAATAAAAGCTACATCTGTGTGGAATCATAAAGATGTAAATAGTGAACGAGGCACGGAACAATTTTTAGATTTAGGATTTAATAAAAATCAATTTCTTAAACCCAAGCCTATTGGTTTGGTAAAACTAATATTAGAACTTATACCATTAGAATCCGCTCTTATCCTCGACTTCTTCGCAGGCAGTGGCACAACGCTACACACTGTTATGCAGCTCAATGCCGAAGATGGCGGCAGTCGTCAGTGCATTTTGGTTACGAATAATGAAAACAATATATGCGAAGAGGTAACCTACGAGCGCAACAAGCGAGTGATACAAGGCTATACAAATGCAAAGGGTCAGGCGGTAGCGGGTTTGTGGCGCAATCATCTGCGGTATTATAAGAGTGCGTTTGTGCCAAGTGCGCAAAGTGAAGAAAATAAGCGGCTTTTGACGCAAGCAAGCACCGATTTGCTCTGTATCAAAGAAGATTGTTATACGGAACTCACAGAAACAGCAGGTTTTGCGCCTACACATTGCCGCCTTTTTCACAACGAAAGTGGCAAATACATGGTAGTTGTCTATCATAGCCGCAAACAATGGCAGGTTTGTCAAGATTTGACAAGCTATATAGAGGCTTTGTCTGGCTTATCCGAGCCTGTACGATTGTATGGTTTTAGCCCCGAAAAGGAAAATCTGGCGGCAGATTTTGCAGAAGTTAGGGATAAGATAGCGGCTGTAGCCTTGCCAAGTGCGATTTATCAAGCATATAGGGCGGTTTTTCGGGAATTATTTTCTTTATAGTTACCACTCATTTTAAATTTCAAATGTATCTTCTTACCACATTTCAAGAAAAAGCTGTCAATCAGCTACTTACATATACCTACGAATCCTTGACATATGGGGCTTCACAGACGGCTATTCTCTTAGAGTCGCCCACAGGTTCGGGCAAAACCGTAATGATGGCAGCATATTTAGAAAGGTTGATAGATGAATTGCCCTTGCAGCCTGATGGGACGAGCAATGTAGCCTTTATTTGGTTTGCCCCTAATACCCTGCACATTCAAAGTTTTGAATCTTTGCAAGATATGTATGCAGATACCCGCAAACTTAGGTGTATGGATTTGCGTTATTTGACCAATAATCCTGTGCTGAATCCATGCGATTTGTTGTTTGTAAATTGGAGCAGTGTAGATAGCCTAAAAAAAATTTGGCGGCGGGACAATGAGCAGAATATAAATCTCGAAACCTTGATTGTAAATACCAAACAAAAAGGGACTAAACTTATTTTGGTCATAGATGAGGCGCATTTGAGTGCATTTAGTGGACCACAAGCCATAGAAGTGCGTAAATTGATAGCCGCAAATATTGAAATATCCGTAACAGCTACACCCCTTAAAAGACCGCAAAGAACGGTTTTTATTTCCCGTCAAGAGGCAATACAAGCACAGATGATAAAAAAAGGGGTGCGTTTGAATATTGATTTAGACCCCAAAAAGCAAAATGATGAAGGCGTAACAAGTCATCTGCTTCATACTGCTTTTGCGAAAAAAAAGGAATTAGCTGCTGGGTTTGCAGCCGAAATAGGCGAAAATCAATTAAATCCTTTGATATTGATACAACTTCCTTCCGATAACAGTGCTTTGACGGAGGAAGATAAAACCATTCGCAATACAATAACGCACTTATTGGCAACAGATTACGACATTACTGCGCAAAATGGGCGTTTGGCAATATGGCTAAGTGGCGAAAAAGATACAGATGGTTTGGAAAAAATGAATGGTTTACAAGATGTACTTATTTTCAAACAAGCGATTGCACAAGGCTGGAATTGTCCAAGAGCGTGTATTTTAGTAAGTTATCGTAATGTGCAAAGTCCCGATTTTGGGATACAAACTGTGGGTAGAATTTTGCGTATGCCACACCAAAAACACTATCAAACTGATGATTTGAATTATGGCTATGTTTATACAAATATGGAAAGCAGCCGCATCAATTTTGTGCCTTCAGATATAGACTATTTCAATATGCAGGTCGCAACCCGTCAAGATGACAAAGGTTGGGTGTATGAAAGCCTGTTAAGTTCGGTTATCATCAATGACAGACCAACTCCTGGCGAATTGAGTAATGCGTTTAAGCCTATTTTTTTTGGAGAAATGGAACGGCGATATGGCATTGCGCAACTACCACAAATCAACCTGCTCACGACTGAAAATGAAGAAGATTTGCCTCACGTAAAAGCCAAAAATCAGCAAGCTATGCGAGAAAATGGCTGGGAGTTTGAGATAGACCCCAATCAAATACACTTGCCTGTAAACATAGAAGTAGATAGTTATGAGGTACATGCAAGAATGATAGATTCAGATAAGATGGAGGCTTTTGCCATTACTACCGCAGAATTTGAGACCTATTTCAATCGCTTTTGCTATGACAGTCTCACACGATTTAATCGTTCAAAAAGTCGAAAATTCTTGGCAGAAACCTTAGTAGAGTTTGCCGAATATTATTTGAATATCCATCAATATGCTGCGTGGAAGTTTTTCCTATTTCCACAAAATAAAACGCTACTTGTGCCACATATAACAGCAGCATTAGAGCGGTTTGTAGAAAAAGAAAATAGCAACAGGCGACCCGAATCTCAAAGGTGGCAAGTTCCAAAAGAGCGATATTACAATGATTTGTATAAAGCAGAAGACGTTGCTAATCATGCACTTATTCCTTTTTTTGAATACAAAAATGCTTCTTCTGTAGAAAAAACTTTTAAACAAGAACTGCTAAACCATAAAGATGCCTTGGAATGGTGGTATAAAAACGGAGACAAAGGCAGAGAACATTTTGCCATTTCGTATCGCAATTTACAAGGAGAATTGCGCCTGTTTTATGTGGATTTCGTCATCAAATTCAAGTCGGGCAAAATAGGGCTTTTTGATACAAAAACAAAACGCTCTGACCTTGATGCCCCTCAAAAACATAATGCTTTAATAGATTATATTGAACAAGAAAATAAAACAAATCCTGCCCGTAAACTAATAGGAGGTATCATTATTCCAGAAGAAAGCGCAGGGGTTATTTCGTTTAGATACTGTACAAATCGCATAACAGACACCGCAGATTTGAGGGGTTGGGACTTTTTTCTTCCCGCTAACATTTAACACACATATCATGGCAAACAAAGGGTTAGACACAACATTTATTCATTTTGGAATTCGCAAAGCAGATATGAATTTGATAGAGACACTTTGCACAAGTTATCAATTAGACTTTGAATGGGTGAAAGAAGAGATTCTACGAGAGTTTCACGAGCGCAAAATTCGGAATCTGCCCTTAGAGGATAAAGATATAGAAAAATTGCTTGAAAAAGCCTTGTCAAAAATAAAATAGGTTTATTTTTGCGTTTTATCACTGACAATAAAATCATCCTCACAGGGTTGTAAACTTTCTGAAAGTTTGCAACCCTAATGCAGCGAACTTCGCATCTTTTAAAAGTCTATTTTAGTCGTTTAAAAGTCTATTTATCCATATCTACATCACACCTCTTCCCCCTCCACAATCTGCTTACTAATAATAAAAATCGGTCTGTTTTTCACCTGAAAAAATATCCGTAATACATATTCTCCAATAATGCCAAGTGAAAGCAATTGCACGCCGCTAAATAAAATAATGGCAAATAATAAAGCCGTAAATCCTTGAGGAACAGTGCCATATACGAATTTTCGTATAATGGTATCGGCTAAATAAATAAGGGAAAAAGCGATAGAAACAAAACCCAAATTGGTGATAAATTTTATGGGAAATTCGCTGAAATTAAAAATGCCATTGTAGGCAAGTTTCCACAGCATTTTCCAAGAATATTTGGATTCACCAGCCTGTCTTTCTTGTCGTTCATATTCTACGCCCATTTGTTTGAAGCCTGCCCACGCCCGCATACCTCTGATATAGCGACTTTCCTCGGGCATTTTGTTCAAAATATCTACTACTTTGCGGCTAAGTAGCGAAAAATCGCCGCTGTCTAAGGGAATGTCTATATAAGATATTTTTTTGAGCAAACGATAGAAACTGTTATAGGCAATTTTCTTGAAAAACGACTCTTTTCTTTTCTTCCGAACCGCATAAATGACTTCGTACCCCGCTTGAAGTTGTGCATAAAATTCGCCAAGTAGTTCGGGTGGGTCTTGCAAATCGCCATCTATAATAAAAACCGCTTCTGTGCCTCTTGCGACCTTCATGCCTGCACTTACCGCACTTTGATGCCCAAAATTGCGGGACAATAGCACACTTTGAAAACGTTTGTCTGCCAATGAAGTTTGTATCATCTGCAAAGCTGTATCATCTTTGCTGCCGTCATCTACCATAACTACCTCAATTTTCACAGAGAGGCTGTCCATTAAGGCTTGCAATCGTTTGATTAAGATAGCAAAGACTTTGGATTCGTTATATAAGGGAACGATGATAGAAATCTGTGGAGACATAATTATTTTAGTGGATAAAATAAGCTAAATGCCTTGTAAACAGCATTATGCAAAATGGTAGCATGGTCTTCATTGGGAAAATACGCAAAATGAACTTTGGCTTTTCCTTGTTTTTGGAGGGTTTGCATCAGTTTTTTGGCATCACCTTCCATCACTTTGCCTTCTTTTCCTACGGCAATATACACTTGCGTATTGAGTGCAAATTCAGGCTGAAAGTTTTTAAGCAAAGATTCATTGTCCCACCACAAACTTGGGCTGACAATGATATAGCGATTGAAAAGGCTGGCTTTTTTTGCCAAAATTTCACAAGCTAACAAACCGCCTAAGGATTGCCCTATCAAGGTTTTAGTCTCGCTTACTTTATAGTTTTTTTGAATAAAAGGCTGTAATTCGTTTTCTACAAAAGCCAAAAACCTGGCAGAACCACCCGTAGTAGGAAAATCTTTTTTGTCTTTTTCAATGGTGGTAGGAAAGGTGAAATCTCTTTTTCTATCTACATTTGCAATGCCTACGATAATACTTGGAGGCATCATGCCCATCATATCAAAAAATTGAACGATGCCACAAATATGTACAAAATCTTCATTTGCAGAGCCATCTAGGAGATAAATAACGGGATATTTACCTGTATCACTGAGGCCTCTGGTAAATAGATATTTATCGTCCTTTTTTCATCAAGTTCAAGGGATTGAATTTCTTTAACCTCGCCTAATACAAAGGCTTTTTGTGCCATCGTTTGTAAGCTAATACTTAGCCCTAAAAATAGCAAAAAGAATAATTTTCGCATGGTTTTTTATTGTGTAGCTTTGGGGATTCTCGCAGATGAACGCAGATTGAACCGCAAATAAACGCAGATTTTCGCTAATATTTCTTAATCTGTGTAAATCTGCGTCTTTGAATTTGCGAAAATCTGCGAGAACTTAGTTATACCATAAATAAGGCTGCCTTTTTGAGACAGCCTTATCTATATTATTTTTCTAATAAAAAAGAAGATTAATATCTGTATAAATCAGATTTGAATGGACCATTTACAGGTACACCAATATAATCTGCTTGTGATTGTGTGAGTTTTTCAAGTTCTACACCAATTTTAGCTAAGTGAAGTACTGCTACTTTCTCATCTAATTGTTTTGGTAGTACATATACTTGATTGTCATACTTTTCTGAATTTGTCCACAACTCAATTTGCGCCAAGGTTTGGTTTGTGAAAGAGTTTGACATAACGAAAGAAGGATGACCTGTTGCACAGCCTAAGTTTACCAAACGACCTTCTGCTAACACAATAATATCTGTACCATCAACATTGTACAAATCTACCTGTGGTTTAATTTCGATTTTGGTATCACCATAGTTCTCATTTAGCCAAGCCATATCAATTTCTGTATCAAAGTGTCCTATGTTACAAACGATAGCCTTGTCTTTCATTGCTTTGAAATGACGGTCTGTGATGATATTGAAGTTACCTGTTGCGGTAACGATTATATCTACTTTTGGAATTGCATTGTCCATCGTCAAAACTTGGAAACCGTCCATAGCTGCTTGCAACGCACATATAGGGTCTATTTCTGTAACGATTACACGAGCACCTGCACCTTGCAAAGAAGCTGCAGAACCTTTTCCTACATCACCATAACCCGCTACAACTGCCACTTTTCCAGCCATCATTGTATCTGTAGCACGACGAATCGCATCTACCAAAGACTCTTTGCAACCATATTTGTTGTCAAATTTAGATTTTGTTACAGAGTCATTGATGTTGATAGCAGGCAAAGGAAGAGTTCCATTTTTTACACGGTCATGCAAACGCAAAACCCCTGTTGTGGTTTCTTCCGAGATGCCACGGATACCTGCTGCAAGATGCGGATACTTGTCCAACACCATGTTTGTCAAGTCTCCACCATCATCAAGAATCATGTTCAAAGGCTTTCTGTCTTCGCCAAAGAAAAGGGTTTGCTCGATGCACCAATCAAAAGATTCTGCGTCCATTCCTTTCCAAGCATATACAGAAATGCCTGCTGCTGCGATAGCTGCTGCCGCA
>JAAFHL010000242.1 GCA_013298365.1 Bacteroidota bacterium
TGTTTCGACAAATGTTCTAACTCTGGTATAAAGCTATCACCTATCACTAAAAGTCTTGTTTTTCCCATTTTTTCTCGTTATTTTGAGCTGCAAAAATACCCTTATTTTCCTTATTATCAGCATTTCATATCTTCTTTATTTATTACTACTTGGTACTTATCTATGACAAATTGGTGCTAAATGGCTATTTTGATTATGACAGCATTGCCGAAAATTTGGCGAGTTTTTTGCACAATAGAAAAAAAGTGCTTGAACTTTGTGCTGGAACAGGGAATTTGACTTTTCATTTAGTAGAAAAAGGTTTTGAGATGGTGGCAGTTGATAGAGATTTTGAGATGAAAACGCAATTTGAGGTAAAAAATGAGTACAAAAATATTCCTTTTCATCTCTCCGACATTGCAGATATGCAGCTTGATACTACTTTTGACGCTATTTTTGAACATTCTGGCAGCATGACGATTGAGCGTTTTTCTAACAATTCTCTACATTTGAAGTATCAAGATAAAGAAAAATTAGTATTATCTTTGCAACGTATTCAGCAACATTTTAAAGAAAAAGGGCTTTTTCTGCTAAATATTGAGGTGCTAGATAACAAAAAAATTGAAACAGCAGATTTCTGTTACCAAAGATTTGTGATAGAAAAAGGAAAAAGACTTCACTCTTTTTTTGACAAGCAAACAAGTACAACAATCTTGATATTGGTCGAAAATAGCTATCTTTCCATAGACGAGTTTCAAGAAATACTTGAAAAACAAGGTTTTAGCAATTTTTCAAATACAAACATGTTTTTCTTTTGTGAATGTTAAAATATGTTGATTTTTAATTTATCACTTTACATTTTTAATTGATATTATATGCAACAAAGAATCCTTTCCTGTATTCAACCTACAGGTGAAATGCACCTCGGCAATTATCTTGGGGCAGTACAAAACTGGGTAAAACTGCAAGAAAACTATGAATGTTTTTATGGGGTAGTGGATTATCATGCGCAAACCATGCCCTACAATACCGAAGATTTGCGGGACAGTGTGATGAAAATTGCCGTCAATTTGATGGCGTGTGGCATCAATAAGGAAAACCTTTTTATTCAGTCGCTTGTGCCTGAACATACAGAACTTACTTGGATTTTGGGCTGTGTAACTTCTTACGGGGAGCTTTCTCGTCAAACACAATTTAAAGACAAATCGCAGCAACTTGAAGATAAATCGGAAACCTTTATTTCTACAGGCTTGTTTACCTATCCTGTGTTGCAGGCGGCAGATATTTTGATATATCACCCACATCTTGTGCCTGTGGGCAAAGACCAAGAGCAACACATTGAGCTTTCTCGCAATGTGGCAAATCGTTTTAATCATACTTTTGGGGTAGAATATTTTCAAGAGCCAAAGGCTTTATTTACCGAAATCCCCAAAGTGCAGTCGCTTGCTGACCCTACCAAAAAAATGTCTAAATCTTTGGGAGACAAGCATTATATTGCGGTTTTTGAAGATGAAAATGTTACCCGCAAAAAGGTAAAAACGGCGGTTACAGATTCGGGCGACACCCCTGCGGGCGAGATGAGTGCGGGCGTGGCTAATTTATTTTCTTTGCTGAAAGCTTGTAGCACAGAAAACAGTTTATATGATAGCCTCATGGCGGATTATGATAGCGGAAATTTGAAATATTCTGCCTTGAAGCAGGGCGTAGCTGATGTGGTTGTGGCACTTACCAATGGTTTTAAGGCAAGAAAAGCGGAGTTGATGGGCAATAAAAAGCAATTGGTAGAACAAATCTATGATTCTTCGGCGGCAATTCGTCTCAAAGCACAAAATACGGTGCGGGAAGTGCGAGAAATCACAGGTTTGGCACAAAGCAAAGAAGCGGCTGTGGAAAGATTTTTGAAGAATTTTTAACCTTCCATAAGTGTAACTTGCCAAGAATATAATTTAACCCTACAAATGGTCGCAGACCTTCGTAGGGTTTGCTGTTTCAAAAATAGAAAAAAAACGAATTACCATCATAAAAATGTTTATCTATTTGTTATTTGCCTTATATTTGCAGCAAACAAACACAAAACACTATGTTCAAACAACACCCAAAAGGACTACCATTCTTGTTTTTCACCGAAATGTGGGAACGTTTTGGCTACTATCTGATGATAGGTATTTTCGCTTTTTATCTCAAAGATGTAAAGCAAGGCTTTGGCTTTGATGAAGCGCAAGCGAGTAATTTATACGGTACTTTTATCGCTTTGGTATTTCTCACGCCCTTTATTGGCGGCATTGTGGCAGATAAATGGCTGGGCTACCGCAAATCCATCATTATGGGCGGCTTGATGATGGGCTTGGGCTATATTGGTATGTCTATTCACAATGAAACGGCTTTGTATGCTTCTATGGCTTTGGTTATTTTTGGAAATGGTTTTTTCAAACCCAATATTTCTACCATTTTGGGCAATATTTATTCCGAAGAGCAATATAAAATCCAAAAAGATTCGGGCTACAATATTTTTTACATGGGCATCAATATAGGTGCATTTATCTGCAATTTCTTTGGGGCTGCGATGTATAATATGTATGGTTGGGGTGCAGCTTTTATCATGGCAGGGGTAGGTATGTTTATTGGCATCATTGTTTTTTTGGTTGGGACACGCCATTATATTCATGCAGACATTCCCAAATCTACGGGCGGCAGCATGTCAGAGGAGGACAAAAAAACCTGGATTTCTTTTGGGGGAACGATTGTAGTTGCCCTTCTTTTTGCAGGGCTGGCTTTGTATAAAGAAGATATTTGGGTAAAAGACAAGGTTACAGATGCCTTTTTATTGGCTTGTTTACCTGTTATTGCCTTTTATGCCTATATTTATTTTTCTGCACCTGCCCACGAAAAACGTCCTTTGTCGGCGTTGATGGTCATTTTTATTGTAACTATTCCTTTTTGGGCGGTTTTCAAACAAAATGGTACTGCCCTCAATACTTGGGCAGATAGATATACGGACAGACAGGTTACGGGTGCAACTGAAACCTTCTTTGGCGCACTCAAAATTACCAAAGAATTGACGGGAAAAATGGATTCTGTGCCAAAATATGATGCACAATTTCGTCAAGAAAAACATGGCGAAACCAAAATAAATACTTGGGGAAAAAATTCTTATTTCAATAATATGCCTGTTTCCGAACAGCCACAAGGCGAAAACGATAAAATCAGCGTTTGGTCGCCTAACCTCTCACAATCTATCAACCCAGGCTGGGTCGTATTACTCACACCTTTGGTGGTGGGATTTTTTGCTTTGATGCGCAAAAAAGGAAAAGAGCCTACCACCCCTACCAAAATCGCTTTGGGCTTGTTAATCAGCGCATTATCAGGGCTTTGTATGGTAGGAGCTGTGTATGTGAGCAACAATGGCGCAGAAAAAAGCAGCATTTTGTGGCTACTTGGCACGTATGGCGTTATCACCGTAGGCGAGCTTTGCCTTAGTCCTATGGGATTGGCTTTGGTTTCCAAATTGAGTCCTACACGTATCACAGCGATTATGATGGGCGGCTGGTTTCTTTCTACCTCTATTGGCAACAAACTTTCGGGCATTATGGCTTCTATGTGGGACACTTACGACAATAAAGCAGAATTTTTCTACCTAAATATTGGTTTCCTCTTGGGCGCAACTGCTTTGATGTTCTTGCTTTTGCGCTGGTTAAATGTGATTTTTAGGGAATATGTGGAGAAATCGTAAATGAGAAATAAACAACATAACAAACCCCATAAAGCTGCTGCTCTATGGGGCTGTTCTTACCATTTAACCATTCACTTTTTATTATAAAACTACTTCTTCTATTTTTTCTGCTGTTTCTTCTGCCGCATGTGTGATGCCGAGTTTTGCCTCTATTGCCTCAATGCGTGCCACAAGATGTTCGAGGTTGTTGCCATTTGAAGATGTGCCACGACCAAACTTGGTAACTACATCTTCGGTAGCACGTTTGATTCTTTCTTCAAATTCTTCTTTTTTGTGTTCTGTACTTTTGAAAAAATCTTCGAGAATTTTTTTGCCATCTAATTCTGAGATTTTCCCTTTATCCACTAAATCCTTCACAGTAGCTTCTACTTTTTCGGCAGCCATTGCTACTAAGCCCACACCGGCATAAAACACTTTCTTAAACATGTCTTCCATGACAAAATATATTAATGTTTGAAAATAAACAGTGCAAAATATGAATGCACTACATAAGCCTACATTCATTTATCGTGCCAAAAAAGGTATGCTTGCATACTATTTTTTTAGATAGCAATTCTTTTTTTTATGTAATATATTGATAAATAGTATTTTATAGTTTTTTGATTTGTAAATAGAGGATTTGGGCAATATCCAAAAGATGACTTTTTGACAGTTTTTGTCAGCTAACAAGTCAGTTATAAAAGGGCATTTTGGCAGAGTCAAAATAGGTTTATTTTCGCCCGCCTATCACATATTTCAACATCACAATCGGCTGTACAGTCATTTTTTGTAGAAAAGGAGACTCTGTTGCGCCTTTGAGGTTGTATCCCATGCCCGAAAGATAAAAATTATCGGGACTATTGCGCAATTTTGCCGACCCACCTGTTTGCAAAGCAATGTCTAAATACAATCTTCGCCACAACTGTGCTACAAAACCTACACTAATACTCCCGCCGATGGTGATTCCTTTGGAAATTTCTTGGAGGTTTTGGCGAGAAAGATAATTGTAATGGTACAAAGAAGTTACCATGTCCACACTTGCGTAGGGATAATATTCTGCATAATGGTCGGCAAAGCGCAAACCTGTTTGCAGTGAAAGGCTGCTATTTTGTGTATGAATATAGGTTGCCAAATTTTTGATAGGATACTCAGAAGGAATATTGGTGTTTTGATGTCTTCCCGATATACCTGCTTGAATAGCAATACTTTGAATAAGGGGAATTTCTGTTTTTACTTCGATTCCACCCAAAATTAGGGGTGCAAAATTTACGCCTATGGTAATAGGTGTAGTATTCTGCCCATATAGGCATTTCAAAGTCAAGAGCAGTAATAATGATATAAATAAAATATGCTTCATAAATTTTGTGCTAAGATACAAAATTTTTTCTACTTTTGACTCGTGAATTTTCACAACACTGTTGAATCTATTTTCATTACTCATTATTTATCATTTATTTCTCAAATGTATCAAGCATTTTACGATAATCTTCGTCAGACTTTAGCCGAAATTGAAAGTGCAGGTCTTTTCAAAAAAGAACGCATCATCACTACCCCTCAACAAGCCGATATTGAGGTAAGTACAGGTGAAAAAGTGATTAACTTTTGCGCCAACAATTACTTAGGCTTGTCTTCCCACCCAAAAGTGTTAGAGGCGGCACACAAAGCCCTTGAAACGCATGGTTTTGGTATGTCTTCGGTGCGCTTTATTTGCGGTACGCAAGACATACATAAGACCTTGGAGCGCAAAATTTCTGAATTTGTTCATACAGAAGATACGATATTGTATGCGGCGGCATTTGATGCAAACGGTGGCGTATTTGAGCCATTGTTTGATGCCGAAGATGCCATTATTTCCGATGAGTTGAACCATGCAAGTATTATAGACGGTGTTCGTCTTTGTAAGGCACAACGTTTTCGCTACAAACACAACAATATGGAGGAATTGGAGCGTGTCTTGCAAGAAACGCAATCGCTTCGCAACCGCATTATTGTAACAGATGGTGTATTTTCTATGGACGGAACGATTGCGCAGTTAGACAAAATTTGTGATTTGGCAGATAAATACAATGCCTTAGTGATGGTAGATGAGTGTCATGCTACAGGATTTTTGGGCAAAACAGGACGTGGCTCGATTGAACACTGCAATGTGTTGGGCAGAGTAGATATTATCACAGGTACTTTGGGTAAAGCACTTGGTGGGGCTTCGGGCGGCTTTACTTCGGGGCGCAAAGAAGTGATAGAATTGTTACGTCAGCGTTCTCGTCCGTATTTGTTTTCAAATACGCTTGCCCCTTCAATTACAGGTGCAAGTATTGCTGTTTTTGATTTACTTTCTGAAACAACGGAATTGCGGGATAAATTGGAGCGCAATACTCAATATTTTCGAGAAAAAATTACAGAAGCGGGTTTTGACATCAAACCAGGTGTTCATGCGATTGTGCCTATTATGCTCTATGATGCGCCTTTAGCACAGCAATTTGCGGCACAATTATTGACGAAAGGAATTTATGTCATTGGTTTTTTCTATCCTGTAGTGGCAAAAGGGCAAGCACGTATTCGTGTCCAAATTTCTGCGGCACATGAGCAGCATCACTTAGATAAAGCAATTGCAGCCTTCACAGAAGTAGGAAAAGAATTAGGCGTTTTAAAATAAATTCTTTTTTTTTTCGTATTAGTTTAGTCCAAAAACTATATTTCAAATATTTTATAATTTCTCCCATATTCTCTCAAATTCATGCTAAATCTGCGTTAATCTGCGAGAAACCTCAAGGCTTCTTACACATTTTCTATATTTTTATTTTTATCATCATGAAAAAAAATAGCTTTCTTTTGGGTATATTATCGCTAATCCTATTATGCACAGCTCTTATGCAAGGCTGCACAAAACCGATTAGTGCGGAATTGCCACCACCTCCTGCCACTTTCAAAGCAAAAGTGAATAGCAAAACATGGATAACAAATAGCACAATTGCAGGCACGATTCAACATGACCCTACAAGCGGCTGCGCTATACTTACGCTTACAGGTGTAAAAGTGATAGATGCGGCAAATCCATTGTCTTTTGAGCAGGTTGCCTTAACGGTAAATCTCCTCAATGCCTTTACAACAGAGGATTTATGCATTCCTATAGGCAATTATTATGAGATTAATAATAATGCAAATCCTACCATAGGTTGCACAGGTGGTGGCAATAATGGGCGTATTTTCTCTATGGGGTTATACACACAAGGTACAAATATTGTGAGCAATGGAACAGATATTTGTGTGGTAAAAATTACATCTTGTAAGAAAAATGCGATTTCAGGTACATTTTCTTTCAAAGGAACAGATAATGCTACCACACCTGCAACGGTTTATAATATAACAGGTGGCGTTTTTACTGATGTTCCACTTGTGAAGGTGAATTAAACAAAGATTTTGAGGTATAAAAAATGGAGGCTGCCCAAATGTAAATTGGGCAGCCTTTTTTAATTTTTATTAAGAATGCGAATCAAGGGTTGAAAAGTACTTTTCAAAGCCCCGTAGGGGCTAAATATCGGTAGAAACGCAATGTTTCCCCCATTTCCTAAGAAGAATTCATGCTAAAAGCATGAATTTCAAAAATGGGTATGGGATATGATTATTTTCTACCGAT
>JAAFHL010000243.1 GCA_013298365.1 Bacteroidota bacterium
TCGGATCAAAGACATTGAAGAAGTGGCTGCGGGCATTTTGAAACTTGTGCCTGATGCCAAAATTCGCATTGCACATGGACAGATGACGGGCGAGAAACTCGAAGATGTAATGACGGCTTTTATTGAAAATGAATTTGATATTTTGGTGGCAACCACGATTATTGAGTCAGGGCTTGACATTCCTAATGCAAATACCATTATTATCAACGAGGCAAATAAATACGGACTTTCGGAGCTGCATCAAATGCGGGGTAGGGTAGGGCGGTCAAATCGGAAAGCCTTTTGTTATCTTATTGCCCCACCCGATTTAATGCTTACAACAGACGCACGAAAGCGACTAAAAGCCATGCAAGATTTTTCGGATTTGGGAAGTGGTTTTCATATTGCGATGCGAGATTTGGACATACGTGGGGCAGGGGAGATGTTTGGCGGTGAGCAGACAGGTTTTGTAGCAGAAATTGGTTATGAAATGTATAACCGTATTTTAGATGAGGCGATTATGGAGTTAAAAGAAGAGCATTTTAGCGAACTTTTTACCGAAGAAATTGCGCAGCGCAAGAAAATTTTGGTGGAAGATGTGCAGGTTGATATGGATTTAGACATCAAAATTCCTGATGTATATATTCCTTCTGTATCTGAAAGGCTCAATTTCTATCGCAGAATTGCGCTCGCCACCAAAGAAGACGATTTTCGCATCATTCAAAGAGAAATGATAGATAGATTTGGACCTATGCCTGGACAGGTTTTGCACCTTTTTGATGCCACTCGCATACGTGAAGCGGCAAAACGTTGTGGCTTAGAAAAAGTAATTTTAAAAGGTAAAACTTTGAAACTGAGCTTTGTAACAAATCAAGATTCGGCTTTTTACAAAGGCGATATTCCTACTAAAATATTGCAATATGTGATGCTCTTTTCTGCCAAAATGCAAATGAAAGAAACGCCAAAAGGTAGCTATATTTTGCGAAAAGGCATAGAATCTACCAAAGATGTACTCGAAGTGATTGAGGAAATGTTGGGTTTTATTCAACGACCAACGGAATAAAAAAATGGTATTGATATAAGAGTTTTAGTCCTCGCAGATGAACGTTGATTAAACCGCAGATTTACGCAAATTAGGGTTTTTATCTGAAAAAATCTGCGTGAACATAAATACTTATAAATAATTACTGATTGTTTTACAATAAATTTATTCTACTTTTGCGAAGTATATTTCTATAAATTATATTCGCAATTTTATGAGGCAAAATTTTACACTACTACTCGCATTATTGACGCTGCCATTCTTTGCTTGGGCGCAAGAACGAAAAGCAAATCCTGATTTGAATGACCCTGTTTTGATGAAAAAATGGCAGGAGAAAGAAAGTCCTTTGCGCAATTTTAATCCTTACCATGAGGAAATTGACAGCAGAACACAAACGGCTAAATTTTTTAGAAATAATGAGGGCGAAAAAGCGGCTGTCATCGGGGCGGGTCCTATTCACTATCAAGAAAATGGAACTTGGAAAACCATTTCAAATGACATTATGCCCAATAATTCGGGTATTCTTCCCAATCTTTCTCATATCAATCAATGGAATGAGTTTACTACTTTTTATCAAGAAAATAGTCCAGCCGTAAATCGGTAGATATAAGCGGCGAAGAAAGCTATTCTAATATTGTTACAGTGGCGCAAAACAATACACTCAAGGCGTGGGAGGCATATATTTATCCTAATCCAATTGCTGTGGGTAAAAACTTAACGATTAATTTAGCACATTGTCCAGAAACAACGATAAAAATAAGCCTTTGGAATACAAATGGAAGCAAAGTTGCTGAAAGTTGGGTTGAAACGAAGGGTTTACAACAAATTATTCTTCCGATACAGGAGAAAATGGCACCAGGCATATATCTACTGCGTTTGATAGATGAAAATGCTAACATGATAAGCTTGAAGGTAACCATAGCGTAATTATAATTGGAAAGCCCATTTTGCAGGCGTTTATATCCTTGCTATTTCAGCATCATAAGTTTATAAATTGCTACAAAATGGGCTTTTTTATTTTCGTAAGTACTTGATACTTTTGAGTGAATGTAGTATACATTTTCGTGTTATTTGAAATGAAAACTACGAATCCTTCTTTTTATTATACGCCCTTTTCGTCCTACCTTCCAACTTTCTTAAGTCTTCGCTAAAATCTTTCTCCACATCATAGCGCACAAGATAGGTGGTGATTTCTACATTTCCTGTATTGAGCGAAGTCGAAACATCAATGATTTCTACTTCTTCTTTCACCGCTTTGTGCTGCAATTCATTATCCATAAAAACGAGGTAAATCCCTGTTTTTAAGCCCAAACTATTGAGATAATACGCTAATTGTATTTTTCCTTCCTTAAACTGCGTTATATTTTTAAATATCTTCGTTTCTATCACAAATTCTGTTCCTTGAATGTTGATAATCAAGTCGCTACGCCCCAGAGCAACGTGTGCTTCTAAATAACTGTTGCCTTTCATTACTTGCAGGAACGCTTGAATATACGTTTCAAAACTATACACTAAGGCTGCTTCTTTTAACCCAATATTTTTCCCATTTTCGTCTTGTTCCATAAAATAGTGAAAGCCTCGTTTTTTCGCATAGATTTGATAATTACGGATAATTTTATCAATATTGAGTTGCTTATTTTCCGTAAAATACTCGTCTAAATCTATTCTGCCGCTGATATAATCCGCTTCTCCATTTACCGGCGGTGCAAACGCCACTTGTAAGCATTTTTTGTAAAGTGGAACATTGAAAATAATATTATCTTCTCCATCAAAAGTAATTAAACCATTAACAGTCAGGAATTTAATCCTATCTTCATAAATATTAAAAGCTACTTTTCTTTCATCAAAAAGAAGCCTTTCAATGAATTTTTTATGTTCTTTTCCTTTATTAATAATGTTAGAAATATTTTTATCTATGTAACGAATGGTATAATTTTTCTCAATTTCTAAATACTGTTCATATTGAAATAGGCTTGAGTTAGGGAAGTTTTCCACCAAATTATAGCCAAAACCATTCACAAGCCCAGGTTGTCCTGCGGTAATATAGGCGATTTTTTCCTTCACTTCGGGCGAAAAAAGCTGTCCTGTTTCATCTTCGTGCATTTTCAATAATTCCAATATTTCTGCTTTTGTAAAATAAGGAACATTGAGATTATCATTCGTGTTGAAAGGACTTGCATGGTCTTGAACAAGCCCCGTTATATTAGAAACCCCTACCAAAATCACAGATTTGAGGGAGTGCCTTTCACGGGAATGATAAGCTGCTCGAATGGAATGAAGAAAGGAACTAAAATATTCTTCGTTAATACCTTCTATTTCGTCTATGATAAGTACCAACTTACGGTCTTGAATTCTACCTATTCTGTGAAAAACCTCTGCAATTCCTAAGTTTGAAAAGTCTATTCCCCAAAACGAATGAAGTTCATCTCTGAATGTCCCCAAAAATGCTTCTTTACTTTCCTCTTTATAATTTTCAAAATTGATATGCGCTACTTCATAGCCTTGTTGTTCTAATTCCTTGGCTAACAAGCGAAAATAGGTGCTTTTTCCCGTTTGACGAGGTGCCCAAATCGTGAAATAACGGCTATTTTCTGCCAAATTTATGCCTTTTTTTATCAGGTTTTGGCGAGAAATAGTGTAATGTTGTGTGGGAATATTCGGACCAGATGTATTAAATGTTCTCATGTTTGAAAGTTATTTTTTTTGCAAAGATAGCAAAATTCTTGCTAAGGTTTTGGGTTAATTTTTCGATAATGTAGAGCTTACCATGAGGGAGAAATTAAGCTTGAAAGTCATTATGAAATCTAAAACTTAATTTTTGCTCCAAGTTAGATTTTTTGACGAGAATATGTTTTAAAATCTGTCGAACTTTTGTGTGTAAGATTCGATTTTTCATGTATCTTTGCATGAAAATAGTAAGATTATGACAGAAAAACTTCCGTATGATATAGATGTGTTAATAGAGACTTTTGGTTTGCAATCGCAAGCAGATTGTGTTGTATTGCAAAAATGGATGCAGGCTTCTTTTGCTTTAAATGAAATGGAGAATTTGATTATCAATGATTTGCATCAAGATATGGAAAAAAGAGGTGATTATCTCAATGAAGAAGAATTGAAAATACGCTTTGTAGGTATGATATTTTTCTTGGCTAAAATTGAAGTTGAAAATACCATTCGGGTTTTTTATGAAAGAAGTTTGGCTGCAGAGGTAAAGGGATATCCTTTGGCGGTGATTGCAGATTGCTTGGTTGCCGAGCCTTTTGGATACAATACGCCTAAAAATCCATACTTTTTTCTTCAGGAGTTCAAGAAGGGCAAAGGCGAAAAGAACGACCCCGAAGCGCAAATGCTCATGGCAATGCTCATCGCTCAATCCAAAAATAATGATGAAAAGCCATTATATGGCGGTTTTTTGGTAGGCACAGATTGGCGTTTTGCGACTTTGATAGGAAAAAATTACTGTGCAAGCCAAAAGTTTGATATGATGAAAAAACAAGATGTGGTACAAATGGTGTTTGTGATTCGGAAGTTGAAAGATTTTATTTTGGCTCGCTGATGTCGCTATTTTCAACCACTAATACACAAAGGAACACCAAGAAAAAACGCAAATTTTATGTACAAAAAAAGTATTTTTATTTTTCTGCTATTTGCTTTGCAAAGGCTTTCCGCTCAGACTTGGTCGTTTGAGCCACTCATCTTTTCGGATAGTTTTGAGACTACTGTTTATGTAAACTATGGAGATTCTGCAGAAATGATTATGTATAATAGAATTGGACAAAATGAGAAACTTATTCCGATGCAAATACATATACATAATCTTATTATTACAGACACTTTTATTAATTTGGCTGAAGGTATGTATATATTTCGCTTAAATAAGCAAAATCCGCCTGACCAAGTCAAAAAGACAATTTACGAATATAAAACGCCTATTGTTCATTACAAAATAAATCTCATCATCAATCCCGAAAGCATCCCTGCCGAAACATTTATAGCCTATCCCAATCCCGTAGAAAATGGCGAGATAAACCTATTATATTCCCAAGATTGGGCAAATGGGATAGCAACAATAAGTAATTATATAGGACAAATTTTATATGCAAAATCGCTATCAGAAATACAAAATAATCAACTAAAAGTCAATGATTTACCAACAGGAAATTATATTTTAACGGTAAAAAATGATATAAAAAAATACAGTCAAATCATCATCAAAAAATAATTCATTATAAAATTATGCAAAAAAAACTTATTTTCCTATTTTTTGTAATGATATTACAAAGGCTTGCTGCACAGACATGGATACAAGAAGCTGTTATCAAAAATGATTTTACGACTACTATTTATGTGAATTACGGCGATTCTGCATCTTTATTTATGTATGATAGATGGGGAAGGGTGCGAAAAACATTTATAAATATGGCTGTTTATACGCATAATATTGTTAGAACGGATACCTTTGTGAACCTAAGAAAAGGTACATACATAGCTATTTTTCAACAGCCTTATGGCAAATATGCAAAAAACATCTATTATGTTGGTAATGGAGATTCTATTATTCACTTTACCGCCAATGTTATCATCAATCCCGAAAGTATCCCTGCCGAAACATTTATAGCCTATCCCAATCCCGTAGAAAATGGCGAAATAAATCTGTTATATTCCCAAGATTGGGCAAATGGCATGGTAACAATAAGTAATTATATAGGACAAATTTTATATGCAAAATCACTATCAGAAATTGAAAATAATGAATTAAAAATCAATGATTTACCAACAGGAAATTATATTTTAACGGTAAAAAATGATACAAAAAAACACAGCCAAATCATTTTAATAAACAGAAATAAATAAGTTTTACTAACTTTCAATTTTTCAACTATAAACTTTCAACGCTCATAAATGCTTTCCATAAATCCAACAGAAATTCCCACACCAGACTTACATCAATACATGATAGGGGCAATTTCGCCTCGTCCGATTGCTTTTGTAAGCACAATAGACGCAGATGGCACGCCAAATGTTGCGCCATACAGTTTTTTCAATGCGTTTAGTTCCAATCCGCCGATTGTGGTGTTCTCTTCTAACCGAAAAGTGAGGGGAAATACCACCAAAGACACGCTCAAAAATGTGGAGGAAACGGGTGAATGTGTCATTAACATTGTCAATTACAATATGGTGTATCAAATGTCTTTGGCAAGCGTGGAATATCCTGCCAATGTCAGCGAGTTTGAAAAGTCAGGACTTACGCCCATTTCTTCTGACATTGTAAAGCCATTTCGAGTAAAAGAATCACCTGTACAAATGGAATGTAAAGTCAAGGAAATCATTAAATTAGGTACAGAAGGCGGTGCAGGAAATCTCATTTTATGCGAAGTAGTAAGGATTCATATTCAGGAGGAGATTTTAAGTGAGAAGGGAAGAATAAACCCCTACAAAGCCGACTTAGTGGCACGTATGGGCAGACATTATTATTGTCGTGTCATTCCTGAATCTATTTTTGAATTGCCACAACCTGTGAATATAATGGGAATGGGCGTAGATAATTTGCCTCAAAATATTCGCCTCAGTCATGTTTTGACGGGCAATAATTTAGCTCAATTATCATCAGAAGTAACTATGCCCACAGAGGCTGAATGTGATGAGGTGCGTACAGATGAGCGAGTTATCAATATTTTGGCAGGAAATAGTCAAGATAGGGAAAAGCAGTTGCATCAATATGCGCAGGAATTATTGGCAAACAAGGAAGTGGCAAAGGCTTGGAAAGTTTTGTTAGTAGGGTAGGCGGTAAAGATATGTTACTTAGGAGAAATACAATAGATTTTTAATTGTATTTCTCGTTTTTTTAGCCCAAATCCATGCTTAGTTTCTTTCGCAAAGCATCTACTTGTTTTTGAAATTCTTTGTCGGTTTCCATCAAATTGCTGACAGTTTGTAGAGAGTGAATGACCGTAGAATGGTCTCTACCGCCAAAGTGCAAGCCAATGGTTTTGAGGGATTGATTCGTTAATTCTTTGGCAAAAAACATGGCTAATTGTCGAGCTTGCACCACTTCACGTTTGCGGCTTGATGCTTTGAGGGTATCTACATTGAGGTTAAAAAATTCGCCCACTGCCTTTTGCACCGTTTCTATCGTAATTTCTCTTGATACTTTTTCTACAAAAGAATCTAACATATTTTTCGCCAAATCTACATCTATTTCTCTGCGATTGAGCGAGGCTTGCGCCAATAAGCTAATCAAAGCCC
>JAAFHL010000246.1:0-4366 GCA_013298365.1 Bacteroidota bacterium
TTCTATGCGCCCTAAAGGGCTGATACTAAACAAATTTTGATGTGGAATTGTATCCCATAAAAGATGTGCAGACAGTTCTTCGCCCATCATGACTTTGCGCATTTCGCTAATGCTGTTCACTTTTTGTGCCTGTACCAAAAAGAGAAGTTGGTAAAATAGGCTCAACAAGCATAATTTTTTCATTTGATGTTGTATGAAATTAATCATGAAGCCATCAAACAAAGTAATTCCTTTTATCGCCGAGCTGTTAGTCCAATTATCAATGCCCTATATAGCAGATTCTACAATGGTACTATTATCAAGAATATGATGAAAATCTTCACCTGCTTGATAATATTTTTGTAAATCTTTGCATTGTGCAAAAGCAGCATCAATATCATCTAATTGTGTATCAGAAAGGGTATGATATTGTTTATAGAGTATCCATTTGAGCTTTTTATAGTGGACATTTTCCTTATCCGCTTTTCGTAATTCTTTGCGGAATTTGTCTAAGGGTTGATTGAGCAATTTGCATACATGAAACCTGTCTAAGATGATGCGAGCATTGGGAAAACACACCTTAGCGGTACTGATATAGCGTTGCGGGACATTTATTAGCTGTTCACATTTCGATAACACAAGTCGTTCTATCGTTTTTGGACTTACATCTACGATGGCAGCTACTTCCGTATAACTTTGTTTCCGTAGCAAACAAACATATAATCCCTTTGACGATGCGTATTTTCCTTGTTCAAATCCGCAAATGTAGCGTTTCACTATAATAACGACTACAATTCTTACAGTAAAATTGCCGTATTTTTACCCTAAGATACACATACCGTTCTCCCGTATTTAAGTCTCCTAGTGTCCGATAATAATACGAATTTACCTGACTACTTTCCAACCCACACCAGAAGGAAATGAAAAAACATAAAAAAAATAGCTTTTCCTCTACAAAAACACACAACTTATCTACATTTTCGCTAAATTTGTAGCCTTATTTCATGCTTCTCTCAAAATGGAAAACACAATACCAAATACAGCCGCCTATTTTCTCAAAAAACATTATGGCTATGACAGCTTTCGACCTTTGCAAGAGCAGATTATCAACTGCATTTTGTTGGGGCGGGATACGCTTGTATTGATGCCTACAGGCGGTGGAAAATCTTTGTGTTTTCAGATTCCTGCACTCATGCTTTCGGGCATCACCTTAGTCGTTTCGCCGCTTATTTCCTTGATGAAAGACCAAGTTGATGCCCTACAAGCAAACGGCATAGAAGCTGCCTACTTGAATAGCAGTTTATCTTATGGGGAAGAAGCCGAAGTCATAAAAGATTGTATTTCAGGCAGTACCAAATTATTGTACATTGCGCCAGAGCGATTAGTGAATGCTTTTGACACCTTGGTTTCTATGCTTGATGTGCGTCTCATCGCCATAGACGAGGCGCATTGTATCTCCTCTTGGGGGCATGATTTTCGTCCAGAATACACGCAGTTGCAGATGATAAAAGAAAAAATGCCGCACATTCCCATTGTGGCACTTACCGCAACGGCAGACAAAGTAACCCGAAAAGACATTATCACACAACTCAATCTCCAAAATCCCGAAGTTTTTCTTGCCTCTTTCAACCGTCAAAATTTGAGCCTTAGCGTGAAAACAGGCATGAGAGAAAAGGAAAAATTGGAGGAAATCATCTATTTTATTCGAGAAAGAAGCACAGAATCGGGCATTATTTACTGTATGTCTCGCAAAATCACCGAGAAAGTAGCCGAAGTCCTCAATGGAAATGGGATTCCTGCCAAATACTATCACGCAGGCATGAGCGCAAATGACAGAAGTCAAGTGCAGGAGGAGTTTTCCAAAGACGAAACGCCTATCATCTGCGCTACAATCGCTTTTGGTATGGGCATAGACAAGTCAAATGTACGCTGGATTATGCACTACAATTTACCCAAAAACATCGAGGGTTATTATCAAGAAATTGGACGTGCAGGGCGAGATGGCTTACCAAGTGACACCATTTTATATTACAGTTTAGGGGATATTCAATTACTTACCAAGTTTGCCGTAGAAAGTGGGCAAGCGGAATTAAATGTAGAAAAACTACAAAGAATCCAACAATTTGCCGAAGCAGACGTATGCCGCAGACGTATGCTGTTGAGCTATTTTGGCGAAGCCTACGCCGAAAATTGCGGTAATTGTGATGTGTGTCAAAATCCACCCAAGCATTTTGATGGAACAGTTGTGGTACAAAAAGCCCTTTCTGCCATCAAGCGTTTGGACGAAAAAGTAGGTTTCAATATGTTAATAGATGTAATTAGAGGCTCACACAGGCAAGAAATCATCAATTTGGGCTATGACAAAATCAAAACTTATGGCGCAGGTTCGGACATAAGTACCACAAATTGGAAACAATATTTATTGCAAATGCTTAATTTAGGCTTCATTGAAATGGCGTATGATGAGGCTTTTTCTCTGAAAGTGAGCGATTTAGGCAAAGAGGTTTTATTTGGAAAAAGAAAAGCAGAACTTGTATTAATTAGAAATAAAGATTTTACCGTTTCCAAAGAAAAAACAAAAGATAAATATAAAGAAAAGGAAAAAGCCATTCCGAAAGCCGTTTCTCCCGAAGAACATTTCACAGACGAATTGCGAAAAATGCGTAGGACTTTGGCTTCTTTGGAAAATGTGCCGCCCTATATGATTTTTAATGATGCCGTTTTGGAAGAAATCGTCAAAAAACAGCCGTTGAATGAGGCACAATTCTTAGAAATTTCGGGTTTCACGCAATTCAAATTTGACAGATATGGGCAGGAATTGCTTGCGATTGTCCGCAAACACACCCGCAAAATCAATCCTGCGGCAGTTTCTACGCAAGCCGAAAGTTTTCGCCTCTTTCAACAAGGACTCTCTCCCGAACAAATTGCCCAAAAGCGAAACTTAGGCATTTCTACCATTTTTTCGCATTTTGCCGCCGCCTATCAAGAGGGTGCAGACATAGATTTGACGCAATTTGTAAGCAACGAAGAATGTGAAAAAGTAGAAGAAGCTGTTGCTGCCTTAGAAGGAGACATTTCAAAACTTAAACCCATCTTTGAGTATTTGAAAGAGGAAATTCCTTATCATAAAATCAGACTTGCCATAACTTTGATGGAAAATTGAGAGAAAATGCGTATCTTTGTCTTTTAAAATAGAAAAAATGGTATGAAAACAGCAACTTTTAAAGATTGGGATTTAACCAAATTAGACAAAGCCTTTGGCTTGAAACAAATTTGGAAATGTGAACACCTTAGTTCATGGCAAAACATATCTACCGAAATCAGTGATTTTGAAAAAAAATATTTACTCATGTTACAATCCTCTTTAATACGGGGCGGTAAAGCATGGAATGAAGTAGAATTAGAAAATAAATTCATCAGCCCTGTCATAATGACGGCGCATATAGATGATGAGAAAATCGGCTATTTCTTAGAACGCCCCTTAAAAGGTACTGTTGGGAATTATGAACTTTCGGGCATTGTAGATGGTATGATTGCCACAGGTTTCAGAGACCCTGATGTACCTTTTTTCTGTATGCACGAGTATAAGAAAAGCATTGAAAATCAAGGCTCTCCCGATGCACAAGCACTTGCGGCAATGTTGGTTGCAAGGGAACAAAACAACAATGAAAAGCCCATTTATGGAATGTATATTGTGGGACTAACTTGGAATTTTATGGTGCTTAATGGGCAAGAATACTGTGTAAGCAAAGATTACAAATCTGACGATGAGGAGATTTTCGACATTTTCTGTATGCTCAAAGCCTTGAAACAGATTATTTTACGAGATTTAATATAATTTTTTTCAAAACAACCTTGCTTGTTTAACATACAATTTTCTTGTTTTAGGAGCTAATTTAAACTCTACATCCATGCCAAATTGAAATATATCGGCATGTTTAAGTCCGTAAGTTGTGTGATAATAATAGTGCCTTTTAATGGCATCTAAATATTTTGTTAAGGTTTCAATTTCCTTATCGCTCAACAAAGGTTTGCCCTCATTCAACGAAGAATGAGAAATATATTCTACCGCAATCTCATCTCTGCCTGAGACATATTCCGAGAAGTTTATCAAGAATTGCTCGCAAATAATGGTATCTGAAGGCGGCAAAACCACACTTACTTCCCCTTTTTGTGCATTTACCGTAAACGAAGGATAATCTTTTCGATAAATATTTTTGGTAATCGCTACCCCATTTACTTCCTCATTGCCAAATGCCTGATGTACCAAAATACCCATAGAAACGCTGTTTTGTTCTATTCTAAAATATTCTCGTTCTTCAAAAGCCCGAATATTCCACAAACTCGCCCAAACCTGCTTAATTGCTTTTTCAATCGTTTTTTCCTC
>JAAFHL010000246.1:4376-7148 GCA_013298365.1 Bacteroidota bacterium
TTTGCTTAATTGCTTTTTCAATCGTTTTTTCCTCGTCTCCCAAAATGCCTGTTTTAGAATCATACAGACCTGCCCCATTAAAATCTGGAATATCTTCTGCATTTGTAGAAGAACGAAAACGATAGGCTTTAACTTTGCCATTTTGCCGAATCTTTTTTCCAATATTTTGCAACAAAAGGGCATCAAGTGACGCATCTTTTATCTTTTTTCGCAAGACTTTTAGGGCAGAATCCAATCTTTCTCGGTCATTTTGCAGGGCTTTGTCATTCAAAATTGCCGTTATTACAGGCTTTATGCCATTTTTTTCGATATGTTGTTCATAAAAATACACAGGAATCGCAAATGCACCCTCGGGCATATTCAACTTTTCACCATTTTCTAAACTTATCTTCATCATTTCGGCGAAATTAGCCGCCTTACCCCCTACCAAACTCGTTTTTTTATAATCTAAATCCTTCATTTCTACTAAATTCGTTACTTTTAGGTCTTTTTGTAACACAATTGGTCTTCGGTTCTTTTTTCGCTTTTCAAATTCGCCCTTCGTACTCAAATCGGCTTTGTGCAAAATAAGTGAGTCTTCTGTAACCGCAAAATATACCCATTCATCTATCAAATCTGCTACACGAGGGTCAGTCCAAGCCGTTTTCCAAGCCGCATTTGGCGTGCCTCTGTTTGTAGAAAGCAAATTGATATGACACAAAGGTGTTTGAAATTGCGTGGTAATGATGCCGGCAACAAGCGGAAAATCATTGGGCAAACCATCTGTAAGAATAATATCATCGGGGCGAAAATGCGTAGTTTTGAAGTCTTTTACCGCAACTTTACGCAAATAACCATACGCTGTTTTACGATTGAGGGGCTGATATATTTGATTTCGATAAATAGAATCTATGGGCAAACGAGGAATATCTAGGGTAATTTTTGGAGATTTTTGGCTCATTTCGGCAGAATTGAGCAATAATTTCAATTTTTTCCCAAAAAAAGTTGCGCTTTGAATGGCTTTAAAGGTTTCTTCAACCAAATTTGGCGTTACCTTATCATCAGAAAAAAATTCAAGGGTATAATAATCCGAACTTTCGTAATAATTCACATTACACAGGACATATTTCCTTTGGCTTTTGTCGGAATACTCCAAATAATTGAAGCTACCTAAGTCTTGATAGCCATGCAAAAATTCGTGTACAAATTCAAAATGCAAGCGATACTTATGCGAATTGACAAAAAAAGCTCTTTTACTATTTAATTCATAGACCACTTTTATCGCATTTACCGCCCCAAATTTTTGGGCAAGCGGGCTACCCTGCAAGGCGATAAAATCTTTTTTGCAAGTCAAAGAAAATAAATAATCAGGATTCCCGCCTTTGTAGGTGCAATTTTGCGCAAACAATAGCAAAGGCAGCAAAAAAAATATGTAAAAAGAATAGCGTTTCATAAGTGAAAAAATAGAAGCTAAATTTCTATAAGACAAAGTTAGCATTTTTATGGAAAGTAGGTACTTTTTTGAGAAAACAGATTTTTTTTAGGATAAAAAAAATACGAAATGAAAATAATTTAATAGATAATTTTTATTTACCAATTATAAGTCCTACATTTGTAGGGTAATTGAAGGATGTAAGTATATTGTTCAGTTATAACAAATCTCTCGTTTTCATTTTTTATTTTTTTTTTATGACATTATACGTAGGAAACATTGCTTTCGGACTATCAAGCGAAGAACTCGCACAAGTATTTGCTGAATATGGCGAAGTTAAGAGCTCAAGCATCGTATCTGACAGAGAAACAGGTCGTTCACGTGGTTTTGGTTTTGTTGAAATGACAACAGATGCAGCAGGAAATGCAGCGATTGAAGGCACAAATGGTGCTTTGGTAAAAGGTCGCAATTTGCGTGTCAATGAAGCTCGTGAGCGTGAAAACAATTTCAGCAATCGTTAAGAATGTTTTTGAAAATTGATTTGATTTATTTCTTACGTTTTCCTTCTGTCTTTTTCGATTTCGACAAAGTTTAGTATTCAAACGCTTAGTATAGATTTCTTCTCACTTTCAGATATAAACATGCGAAACGCTCGACTTTTATTAAGTTGAGCGTTTTTTATTTTTGATAAAATCATTTTTTTAATTCACTCATTATCAATTAATTAAACTTCATTTTCACTAACTTTTCACTTTCTATTCTCAACTTCTTTACAATTTTTTTGTATCTAAAATATAAACTACTAATTTTGGCGCATAATAGGAGGTTTGCCTTCTTTTCATTCTCAAAATTTCGTCATTCATCTTTATACTTATATGAATTTTAGCATTGAATACATTATTGCATCATCACAGGCTACGATACCGCTGATATTTTTGCTGGTAGTAGGTTTACTTTTGATGATGATGGACACGCTTTTCAAAGCGCAAAGTATTATGCCTATTATTTCGGCATTGGGCTTCATTGGGTCTTCAGCTTTGGCACTCATTTCTGTGCCAGAAAAAAGCCCTTTTTATGGTATGATAGAAACAGGCAATATCGCCCCTATTGTACACATTTTCTTGTGCCTATCAGGCTTATTTACCTTGTTTTTTTTACAAGACTACCTAAAACGCCAAGAAAAGCCTATCAATGATGTGTATCCCTTGCTGGTTTTTTCAGTGATTGGTATGATTATGATGGCAAATGCAGGCGATTTAATCATGACCTTTATTGGTTTAGAGACATTTTCGATTGCTTTATATGTTTTTGCCGCTTTATTCAAAAAAGAAGAGGCATCTAATGAGGCAGGCTTAAAATAC
>JAAFHL010000244.1 GCA_013298365.1 Bacteroidota bacterium
GGAACGGAAACTGACATATCGCTTACTTCGGTAATATCAGGATAAGTAAGCATCAGGGTTGCAGGTTCAGAAGCATAATCTACGCCATTGATGGTTTTTACCGCCCTTACTTTGTAGATATAGTTTTTGCTTGGAATGCCTGAAAAATCTTCGTAAGCTAATTTTTCACCTGGCAATACCGTAGCTACTTCTTCGCCATCACGTGTTACTACATATTTTGTATGATTGTTCCAATCATGTCCCCACTCCAAACGGAAGCCATTTGCTAAGTTATAAGATTGGAAATAGGAAGGTGTATTGAGAACTGGGAAAGTCGTTTCCATACCTGAATACGCCCCATATACTGCCTCATTGCTTACTGTTTTATAAGTACGCACTTGATAGGTATAGCTAATGCCAGGTACACCTGTTGAGTCCCATACAATCGCAGGGCTTGTTTTAGCTAAAGTTCCCAACAAAGTAGCTGCACGATATACTTCTACACCATCATAGTCTGAATTTGATGCACTCCAAGTAATACCTACGCTGCTTTGTGCAGGATTTGGGCTTGCTTGCACATATTCAATGCTTGCTGGACTTTCTGCATCGAGTGCCGCAGGTGCAAAACTTGAAAGGAAATTTACGGAATAATTCTCATCGTTTTGACTTGTCAATACCGTTTGAACGGCAGCAAGGTTAGTTGCAGAATAAGGGGAAATCAATTGTGTGTAAGCCGCACTAAACGCATCTGCCATCACAGTTATCGAAAGATTGGGCTGTGAAGGAATGGAAATTTGATAATAACCCGTAGAGTCGGTTTTGGCTCTGCCTGCAAAATTGGTAGCCGTAGCATAAATATCTACGCCAGGTAAACCTATTTTGCTGCTATTGTTACACACACGCCCTGAAAGTACGTAAGACGAAGCGGTTTGTCCTACTGCACCTACTCTTTGCGAAACAACGCCACCATTTAAGGCTTGTATTTGATAAAACTCACTTTTCCAAGGAGAAGCCGCAGCATCTTGATAGCTCAATGTTCCCACAGGCAAAGTATCTAATACAATACTGTCTTTATAGAGAACAAATTGAGAAAATACATAATTAGGATATTCCCATGTAAGGAAGGTTTGTCCTGTTAAATGATTAGTTGCCTTGAAATTAGTAGGAATTGCTACCGTATTGCTTGTGCTGCTTGGATTTCCAGTAGCACTGATTGCAGTAGAGTAGTATTTCATGTCTCCTACTTGTTTGTAAGAACGAACATAATAGGTTTTTGTCGCTGTATTTGTGGTAAAATAACGATAGCTATTTTCTTCTGCATTCAAAAAAGCCAAAGTATCTTCACCTGTACCGTTTTGCATGGTAACTAATTGACCATCAATATTGCGATTTGCTGCGTTGAGGTCTAAGGCAGGTGTCCATGTCAATTTTACCTCATTTACGATTGCTGTACCGTTGCTGCTTTTGGTAGCCACAAGTGTAGAAGCTGCCATCAATACAGGATAGGTAATGTTTTTGGTCAAAGGTGTACCGATAGCATATGTAGAATCCGACAAAATCGTATAGGGACTAACGGCATACACCACATTTGTATTAACATAGCCTACTTTATCTTCAAAGGTATAAGTAGTAGCTGTACCTTTTGGCACAATGCCCAAAAACATGCCATCACGAGACACTCTATACCCATCAAAATTATAGGCTACATTGTTTAAACCCGTACCCGATACGCCAAAAGTTATTATCACGCTATTGCGAGCAGTATTTGCGGCGGCACTAATAGAGGCAACAGAAGGCAACGCAGGGGCAAGTGCGGTCGCTGCTTTGGGAATACTTGCTTCATACGTTACATTTTCTACAAAGCGTTTTGTACGAAGATTATACGTAACATTTGCAGCAGGCGGCGTAAGCGGCGTTGCATCAAAATCGGAATAAGTCGTTGCTGTCGCAGGAAGCGAAGCGATTAAATTTCCATCTCTGTAAATATTGTAACCACTGATATTATTGTTTGCATTTGCCCACGCTAAGTTCACTTTTCCAGAAACCGCATTTGGCGTAGCCGTAAAAGTCGTAGGCTGCGCTACATCAGGGAAAGCGATTGTATCTTGATTGATATAAACCCGCATTTCACCTGCAACCAAGCGACTACCTTCTACCTTATAGATATAATTGGCAAAAGGCGCACCTGTCAAATCTGCGTAAACATAGTTTGTTGCTAAACCATTGCTTACATTTGAAACCGTAGTCAAAAATACATCGTCTCGGTAAATATTGAAAGTTGTGGTGTCATTTGCCACCGAAGTGTAAGACCAGGTAACATTCACTCTGTTGAGGTTTGCAACAGGTGTTACCGCAAAATTGCTTACTGCCAAAGGCGTGCTGCTCACTTCATAACCTGTTGAGTCTTTGAGGTTGATATTAGCCGTATAAGCATTGTCTAACAACGTTACCGTTGTGGGATTTGCATAAAATTGATGGTCTAAATAATGTGCTTTAATGTCAAAATCACCTTCGATGTCATAATATAGACCTGAAAAGGCAAAGTTTCCATTTATATCGGAATAAACAGTGTCTTTCACCGTTGTATCTGCATAACTATACAAGGTAATCATCGCATTACGAATTGGGTAGTCTCCTTCATTTGTAGAAACACGCCCCGAAATTGCGCCCCTTGCGGCTACACTTCCTGTATCAACCGCCGCAATGACCACAGCACCATTGCTTGCCGTATTAATTAGTGCCAATTTATAAGGATTTCTTTTCCCATAAATAGGCGTTTCATCAGAGTAGGTAGTAGCTGATGCTGGCAAAGATGCTATTGTTTGCCCATCTCTCAGGATTTGCAAAGCATACCCATGAATAGCTACGCTGTTCCAATTCAAGACTACTTTATCTGCATGGACATCATCTGTTGCCGTTAGATTAAAGTTTATCGTTCCTCCCGCATCACATTGCTGCGAAGGAGCAGTATAGTTCAAAATATTTGAATAGGCTTCTACACAATAATTATACACTTTCCCACTTACCAAAGAAGAAGAGTCACCATCTGTATAAGTATCTGTATAAGTCAAAGGCACATCTATCTCCTCTGTTCCTGGAATGACTTTATACAAAACGCCATCTCTGTAAATCTTGATAGACTCACTCAATTTTGATTTATTTACCCAAGAAAGTGTAACCTTATTGAGCACATTGTCTGTTGCGGCAAATTGCGTAGGAGCTTGATAAGCGATTGTACTGCCTGTTGCACTCAAAGCACTACAAGAAGCAGTAGCTATCCCCGAACCCATTTCATATACATTTAATACGTAGTTTCTATTTTGATTAGGACCTACATAATGCTTAAAACTGCCGATAATCGGTGTATGGTCAGGTGTTGCAAGATAGGTAATAGTTGCCATTGTACCTGTAATCGTTGCTGTACCGTCAGCAACAGTTGCTGCGTCAGTCAAGGTAGTTGCACCACCTGAGGTATTCCATTTTCCCCAAAGCACCAAATCATTTTGGGCTACAGTAGAAATACTTGTCAAGAAACGGTCATTTTTAATTTCTGTGGCAGAACGAACACGTCTCCACAAACGCATTTCCCCTACTTGTCCATTTGTATAGTTTTCCAAAAGGGTATAAGGTGCTACGCCCGATGTAGTATTTTTCAATCTCAAATAAGGTCTGTCTGCCAAATCGATTTCTTTTTCACTTTGAAAAACGCCATTTACATACAACATCACTTTGCCACCATTAGACACAAAGGCAATATGCGCCCATTTTCCCGCAGGAATCACCGCAGGGCTACCCACCGCAAAGGCATAAACGGTATTTGAAGGACCTAATTCTAACTGAACTTGTTGTGCATTGACAAACTTAATTCTCATTTGATTTGTGCCATTCAATTTATTAGCAAAAAGGTTTGCATTTGCCAAACCTGAGCTGTGATTTACCCAATTTTCCAAAGTCCAAAAAGAAATATCACTGTTGCTATTCATGCCTGCATCTACCGAGTAACCTGCACCTCCGCCTGACACTACCGCAGAAAATGCAGGTTGTTGCATACCCACATAATCCGATAAATCGGCAATATTTGCTGCATAAATTTCTTGATTATTCGTTGCATCTTTCAAGGATAAATGTACCCCTTGTGGATAAGGAATTCCCCCTGCACTCAACAAACAAGGCGCAACAGGCAATGCCCAATTTAAACCAATATATGCGTCATTGTCGGTAGAAGCCACTAATTCTGCTTGTGCCAATGTCTGAAAAGAAATTTGTGCAGACCAAGCACTTGTGTTCAAAGTTCCACATTTTGCCCTAATATAAAAATCATAATAATCGCCCGCAGGTAAATTTGTAGCGGTAACATTTGTAACCCCTGCACCTACTGAACCTTCGGCTACGGCCTGCGCTCCTATCCCTGTTCCTTGCAAAACCACTTTCCAATCATAACCTGCTGTACCTGCAATATTTGACCAATTTGCGGTTGCTGTATTTGCCGCAACGCCTGTAATCCCTGTGATAACGGGTGCATTTACACAACCTTGCGGCTGAATCGAAATATCATCTACTGTCATCGTCATATTGGAAATACTCGAATTTCGAGTGGCTTTCCAACCAAAATAATATACACCCGTTGTAGCAGGCGTAAACGTACTTGTTGAAGTAGCAGATTGTATCGTAAGTGAAATACTTGCCAAAGCACTTGTATTCATATCAGTAGGCGTAGGCGTTGTACCTTGATACAAAGCCAAAGTCCCACCTGTTGAGCTATTTCCTTTATAGGCAAAAGAAAGGGTATAAGGAACACCTGCTTCCAAGTTAAATGCACTTGTAAAAAGCCAGTCATTCATCACACTTTTGGTGATGCCAAAAGCCTTATTAGACGAAGATGCATTGGTCGTATTCCATGTTGCCGCATTTGTGGCAACCAAATTCCTCGTCGTCCAACAAGCAGGCAAGGTATTTACTGCCGCACTGTTAAGGTTTTGCGTGAAAGGCACGTCCACAGGTGCGCAACCTGTGGTAAAGGTTATCGGACCTAACGGGTTCGATAATGCACCGCCCGAACAAATAGACTGAACCGCTACGCTGTAAGTTGTAGCAGGATTTAGCCCTGAGACATTTGCAGTCGTAAGCGGACCTGTTCCTTGCTGAACCGCAGTCCCTTGCGCATTGTAAACAAACCAGCTATAAGCCGTAGCACCCCCAACAGGTAATGCCCAAGTTACCTTTACTTTGTTGTTAGTAATGGAGGTAACACCTAATGAAGAAGGCGCAGGGCATTGAGCTTGTACCTCTTGTAAGGGAAAAAGGGTCATCGTTAGTAGCCACATTGAGCTAATGACACTTAACAGCCGGGAGCACTGCCGTTTTGATACAAGAATAGAATTAACCATAAGAAATCGTAATTAATGGTGGAAATATATAGAAATAAAAAAGAATAATTTTTAATAATACCCTTATTACCCGTTATCAATATTTATCTTGAAAAATAAATACTGAACCAAAGACATAAAGATATTCTGATATTGCTTACTATGCAATAGTGATTTATTGTTAATATGAACATAATAAATTGTTTATCAATAGATTAAATACTATTCATAGCGTAATTCCGCAAAAATAAGTAATATTATAGTGTATTAGCATACAGATTCATCTTTACTACATTAATATGTATATTTAGTGTGTTTTTATATTAGAAGTAAATAATTTTTTATCCTAAAAAATCCTCACTTATGGCTTTCAAAAATGAATATTTTCCCACCATTACGCATAAATTTCATTTATCATTGAAGAAAAAAAAGTATATTTGCCCCATAAAAGCTAAGATATTTTTTATTATGGCAAAAAAAGTAAAATCATACAATTTGATAGCGACGTAAAGAATAGGTAGAGGGGAGTATGGGCTTTAGCCCGTACTTTACATTGTACGGGCTAAAGCCCCTAATCCCTAGAAAACGATACCGATTTCTAATGTCGTTGCCAAAATGAAGCGGAACTTATCGAAATGTTCAATTTAACTCGTTTAGCAGGGAGTAATACAACTTTCTTGATGGAAGAATGGACATCAACAAATGCGATTTTAAATAATGGCGAAAAATATCTTTTTGACCATATAAGCAAAGACATATTGAGTAAAATCGTGGGGGGGAATGAGGAAATGCTGAAAATGAATTTTATCGCCGACTGTACAAAAAAAGTAGATTTATTACAAATTATCGCTATTTTGCGCAAGTTTAAAGAAATTTTAGAGACAAGATTATTATAAAAAACAAAAATATATAACTGCTCACTGATAACTGATAACTGAAAATATGTCAAATCAACACTACATTTTTACGCCGCATAAAAATCACAATCCCCAACTTCGTTCTTGGGACAGAAGTATTTTGATTGGTCCGCAAGAGATTTTGCAGATAAAAGATACCGTTGCCAAAAGAAGTGGCGCAAAGGCAGCGACTTCTGTGCCGAGTCCCTTTGCGAGAATGTACCTTTTTGAAACGTCTTTTGAGCTACTTTCTGTGCCAACAAGAGACATGCCCCGCCCGCAAGAAGGCGAGTCTATGTATCACAAACTGGTGTCAGATTGCTTTGATATGTTCCAATTTTTGTATAATTCTAATGATGCAAGCGAAATTTCCTTTACCGTTTGGTCAAAATCGGCAGAATTAGAGGCTTTGATGCAGGCAAACAAGCCTAATGGACACAAGGTCTTGGCAAATTCCCTAAAAATGGAAATGGACAAACCTCGTTTTAGCAAAATGTCGGATATTGTCTTGATTTTTTACAAAAACAAACTGCTCGGCGGTACTTCTCCTTTGACAGTATTTTTCACTTCTCCCAACTGGCAAAGAGAAATGAAAAACCAAAATTGGACTTTAACAAGTACTACAGAAGACAATTATTTTGATGATAGTATTACGCCTTTGAATCAAAGAGATGTTGATTTTCAGCGTTTTATGGTAAAGTTTTACCAAAGAAACAAAGATATTTTACACGACCAATTTTCGGGCATTGCGCAATACATTGACTATTATCTCAAAACGTATGGTAATCCTTTGGAGGGTGTAAATTATGATTATTCTACCTTTGAAAATGAATATGAGCCGCTTCCTACGGGCAAAAATGTAGTCTTAAATATCTGTGGCTTAATCTGTTATCGCAGAAAAGCACAAAATGTGGTAG
>JAAFHL010000245.1 GCA_013298365.1 Bacteroidota bacterium
AAAAGCATCTATTTGCCAGCGATATTTTTCCATCGGGTGTCCTGATAGATAGAAACCAATTACCTCTTTTTCATATTTTAATTCTTGAAAACGAGTCCATTCCTCATTCGGGTTTGGTGCAGGAAATTGTGGTTCTGCCTCTACAAAGTCGCTTTCATCGCCGCCAAACAAAGAAGATTGAGAAGAATCCTTGCCCTGACTCAATTTTGCCGCCCAAGAAAGCAATTTCTCTATCATATTCGTTTCCTCCTTGACCGAATATTTCATAAAATAGCGGTATCGCTCTATTTTAAACAAATCCATTGCGCCTGCATACGCCAAAGATTCCAAGACTTTTTTGCCCAAAGTACGTGCCGGCAGACGTTTAAACATGTCATATAGCGAAGAAAAAGAACCATTTGTTTCTCTTTCCTCAATGATTTTTTCCACAACCGCTTCCCCTACGCCCTTGATTGCGCCCATTCCAAAACGAATTTCTCCCTTTTTCGTAGCAGCAAAAAGCAGCCCCGATTCATTCACATCAGGCGGCAAAACAGCAATGCCCATAGATTTACATTCTTCGATAAAAAACGTAATCTTTGTGATGTTAGCGGAGTTGTGTGTCAAGACAGAAGCCATGTATTCGGCAGGATAATGCGCCTTCAAATACATGGTTTGAAATGCGACAAAGGCATAGCAGGTTGAGTGCGACTTGTTAAACGCATACGAAGCAAAAGCCTCCCAGTCTGTCCAGACTTTGTCGCATTTTTTCAAATCTAAGTTATTTTTTTCACAACCTTCCATAAACTTAGCTTTCATTTTATCCAAAGTTGCCTTGTCTTTTTTTCCCATTGCCTTACGCAAAATATCGGCTTCTCCCTTAGAAAAATTAGCAAGTTTTTGCGATAATAACATAACTTGCTCTTGATAAACGTTTATTCCGTAAGTATCTTTGAGATATTCTTCCATTTCAGGAAGGTCATATTCCACAGGTTCACGCCCATGTTTTCGATTTATATAATTCGGGATATACGCCAAAGGACCTGGACGATACAAAGCGTTCATCGCAATCAAATCCTCAAATTTATCGGGTTTCAACTCCTTCAAATACTTCTGCATTCCCACTGACTCAAACTGAAAAGTGCCATTTGTTTTCGCTTTTTGATACATTTCGTAGGTCGCTTTGTCGTCCAAAGGCACTTCGTCTATTTCAATCGTAACGCCATGATTTTGCTTTATCATTTTGAGGGCATCTCGAATAATGGTCAGGTTTTTTAGCCCCAAAAAGTCCATTTTGATAACGCCCGCATCTTCAATCACCTTTCCCTCAAATTGCGTAACCAACAAATCCGAATCTTTTGCTACCGTAACAGGAATCAAATCCGTCAAATCTTGCGGCGCAATGATGATACCCGCTGCATGTATGCCTGTATTGCGCACAGAACCCTCCAAACGCAGGGCAGATTCTAACACTTTTGCCTGTAAAGTCTCTTTATTTTTGAAAATGTCCCGCAACTTACGAATGTCCTCCAAATCGTCTGCCATCAAACCTTCTTTTTCCTCCAAACTCTTTTCTCCATCTTTGGCAGTCATGGGGGCAAGCATCACACGATTGAGCTGAATACCCGGCTTTTCAGGCACAAGTTTCGCCATCATATTTGCTTCTCCCAAAGGCAAATCCATCACACGTGCCACATCTTTGATGCTCATTTTTGCAGCCATCGAGCCGTAGGTAACAATCTGTGCCACTTGATTTTTGCCATATTTCTGTACCACATAATCAATCACTTTTTGTCGCCCCTCATCATCAAAATCCGTATCAATATCGGGCATTGACTTACGGTCAGGATTGAGAAAACGCTCAAAGAGAAGGTCGTATTTTATGGGGTCAATGTTCGTAATGCCTATGCAATAGGCAACTGCGGAACCTGCGGCACTTCCCCTCCCCGGACCAATCAACACACCTAAATCTCGTCCCGCATTGATGTAATCTTGTACAATCAAAAAGTAACCTGCAAATCCCATTTTTTCCACCACACTCAACTCAAAATCTAATCTTTCTTGGATTTTGGGCGTAATTTCTTCGTATTTTTTTCTTGCGCCTTCTAATGTCAAAGCCCGTAAATACGCATCTTGCGAAGGGAAATTTTCGGGAATAACATAATTTGGGAGCAAAATATCTCGCTTCAATTTTATGTCATAACATTTGTCCACGATTTCATTGGTATTGTCAATAGATTGTGGCAAATCCTTGAATAAAGCACTCATCTGTGCCGTATTTTTGAAGAAAAACTGGTCATTATAGAAAGCAAAACGCTTACCTTTAAACTCGGCAGGGTCTGCATCATCAGAAATTTCCTTCATCGTAGGCGTACTTTGCTTTTCGCCTGTGTTGATACAAAGCAAAATATCATGCGCATTTGCATCATCTTGTTCTACATAATGTGAGTCATTCGAAGCAATGATTTTAACATTATATTTTTCGGCAAATTTGAGTAAAACCACATTTACTTTGAGCTGGTCGGGAATGCCATGATTTTGCAATTCGACATAATAATCTTCGCCAAAAATGTCAAGCCACCATTTGAACACTTTTTCACCTTCCGCCTCGCCATATTTCAAAATGGTACGTGGCACTTCTGCTCCCAAACAGCAAGTTGTGGCAATCAATCCCTTGTGATATTTGAGAATCAGCGATTTATCTATACGAGGATATTTGCCATATAAACCTTCCATAAAGCCCAAAGAACACATTTTGATGAGGTTCTTATAGCCTTCTTCATTTTTTGCCAACAATAATTGATGATAGCGAATGTCTTTATCAACTTTGGTAAAAGTCTTTTTGTGCATATCTGCCACAAGATAAAACTCGCAACCGACAATGGCTTTTATGCCGATTTTTGCCGCCTCCGCCACAAATTTAAACACGCCAAACATGTTGCCATGGTCGGTAATCGCACAGCCCCTCATGCCATCGGCTTTGGCTTTTTTGAGCATCTTGGATATATCGGCTGCGCCGTCAAGCAGCGAAAATTGTGTGTGGCAGTGTAAGTGATTGAATATCATTGTTTATATCATTATGCGTTAGGACGCAATTCTTCGTATATAGGTTGTAGATGTTTTTTTATGGTGGAAAGAACGGATTCTAATGAGATGGACACAAGATTATTTTTTCTGATAAATGCAGCCCATTGAATAGTTTTTCATTAGCAAAATTATCTGAAAAAACAGACGGTGTTTCAATATAAGGTGTTTTTCTTTGAGTGAATGTTTCTGAAATTGCTTTTTTGAGCATATTTTCATCATATTCTTGAGCTTTCAATAAGTTAAAAATATCATAAAAATCCTTCATTCTACTGTTTTGTTCTCCTAAGTCTATCATTGCTTCAAATTTTTCGGCAATGACGGACTCTTTTGAATATACATAAATAAGGGGAGATTCCATTTCTAAAAAAGTAGGGTAATTCATCTCAGATACCCCAATTACTATATCACCAAAACCAATATCTACTTGAATTTTTGTTTTTGTTTTATCGCCGATAAAAGCCATTATATTGGTTCTAATCCCATGATATGCTCCTTCTTTTTGAATAATTTCTGTTGAAATATTAGCTATATCATAAGTTACTCCGTCATCGTTATATTTGATATTTGCAATCTCTTGAAATATCTCTTTTACGCTTGCTAAATCATTCTGAATGGATTTTGCCAACATGTCAATATCTCGTGTGGGGCGAGTGTTTTCATTTTCCCAAGCATATATTAAAGAACCTCCTTTAAGACAAAAGAGGTCTTTATAACGTGATATTCCTAATCTAAATAATAATCTTTCGGAGCAATAACGTAATAAAATCAATTCAAAAGATTTATTAGATTGTTTTGCAATATGTAGTAAACGTGCTTTAACTGAAGCTGCTATATCTTTCATACCAATACCTCCAAATATGTATTTAATAATTCTTTGATTCTAAACGATTCTGCATATTGCAACAATAGACTAAGATTCCTATCTCTCTTTCTCAAATACGTTTTCAAACATTCTTTTGCTGTTTCCCATGTAACCTTATGCTTAAACCTGAGCATATCACAAACCGTTCTTTCGGCATTATAAATACGGACTTTTGAGCCTTCAATTTCATATTCTTCTATGCCAATAGAAAAAATAGATTCTTCCCAAAAATAGGTATTAATAGGCGGATAATCAGGGGGTGTTGCTGAGCTGTTTTTGGGGAAAGCTACATGATAAGAACCTGAAATAAAGGTACTTAATTCATGGTATTGCGCCGCAGAATAGAGACAAAAAACGCCTTTGGGGAGCAGTTTATGTATTTCTACCCATTCATTTTCGCAGGCACATATTGTTTCATCATTCCATTTATAAAAGCCTCTTTTGGGCTTTATAAGATGCCCTTCTGTAAAAAGTTGCGTCAGAAGGTGAGCACTCACGCCCGCTTGCAAGAGTTCCCTGCGCTGCATCAGTCCTTTATTTTCCTGAAAAAGTTTTATAATTTCTTCCTTGCTTTTCATCGTACAAAGATACGCAAAAAATAGGTTCATTCGGATTCCAAGCCCTTCAAAAATTCTGTTAATTGGGTAATTGCAAAAGATTCTGGCTTGTCTGTACCTTTTACCATAATTTGCGCCATTGTACTTTCTTTTGGATTAGCGATTTGTGCTTGTAATAAGGCTGTTATAGTCGCTGATAAACTTGCAGATTCTCCAATAATTTCTTTTATTTTCATTCCAATGAACCTTGCACTAATATAAGCAGGGTCTAAGTCAAGAAATAAAGGATATACCTCATTTTGATAAATATCAAAATACCTTAAAATATAAGCGATGTCTTCAATGTCTTTTTGTCGGTTTTCAGGTCTTTGCGAAAAAGCGATTAATTTCAATAAAACAATAGAAGGAATATTTGCAACTTTATATGTTTTATGTTCAAATTCTATTAATTCAATCCCTCTTTCAGAAATTTCTTTTAACCCCACAAATTTAGGTAATTTCTCAGTTGTAATCAAATCTAACTCTATCCCCTCTGAACTCAATAATTTATCTTCTATATTACTTTCTGTATATTCTTCTTTCTGTATTAGCCTTTGTTTAAGACTATCTAATGTTGTTATATTATTGATAATCAAATCAATATCTTTTGTAATACGAGGCTCTGGTTTTTGTTCTATAAACCAAATATTTCTGGCTTGCCCACCAATAATATATGCTTCTATTTCCATCTCATCTAATATATTTTGCAGATGAACGAAGGCTTTTCTAATTTTATCATCTAAATTCTTGTTCATATTTTTCTTTTATTCTTTGTGCTACTTCTTTATTTCGTGCAATATCGCTTAATACCAAATCTGCATAGACCAAAATAGGGCTAAGTCCTTGTTTTTCAGTCAAATAAAACGCTTCATATACTTCTATATTTCCATTTTCGTCTGGAAAAATGCGATATTTTTTCATGAGTTCCGCCTGTGAGTCTTTTGTATATAGCGTAAAAATGGCAGGAACTAAAAAATCTGTCAATATATCCGCAGCAGGTTCGCCTCCCCAAAAAGAATTATCATCTAAAGGAATACTTTTCCAATTTTGGGCTAATTCTTGGTTTTGAAATCGAAATTTTCTCAAAAATAAAGAAGGTTTTAATATATTTCCATAGCCGTCTATCCATTTTTCCAACAAAACCTGTTTATTCGCCAAACGCATTTCTTTATCTGTAACCTGCCTAATAAAACCCTGCTGTTTTAATTTTGTAATTGTTTGCGTGATTGTATCAAGGCTTGTATGTGTGATTTCGCTTATTTTGCGATAGGGGAAATGGCGTAAATTTTCATTATTTAATAAATGAAAAATCACAATCAATCCTTTTTTGGTAAAATTCTTATTCGTTTCCTGAATGACCTTTGTAGGTATTTTTTTTCTTTCAATGAATAAATGTATGTCTTTTGTTTCAATATAAGCATTTCCATGAATATCCAAATAATTAAAATGATTTTCTTTCAACATGTTTTTTGTACCATCAGAAAGTTCATCAACAATAAAAATAAGTTCTTCATTATTTTCTAACAAATATTTATACTTTTCTAATTGTGAAATAGATAGATGATTCAGTTTGCTTTTTGTTTCTACGATAAAAGGCACATTTTTTACCACTACATAACCATCTATATGATTTTCACCTCTCTTTATTTCAGTTGCTTCAACCGTAAATTCCCAGCCCGTAAGTTCTTGTAAAGCACTCACAGCTGTTTCAATTCTATATTTTTCTTTTAGCATAGTTTATATTATATAAGTAAAAAAACGAACATGCAAAAATACCGAACAAAAATGACTTTGCCAAAAATTCTTGACGAAATTTAACTACTTTTTTTTTATTTCCTTACAAATTAACACACAATAAATATTCTTTTCATACCTTTGTTTGTTGTATGACTTTGATATTCAGAGACTATTCATTTATATTTTATGCAAATTATTCGCTTCATTTTCCTTTTTTTTCTGTTGCTTTCATGCGCACATCTTTTCTCTCAAAATATCTATACCATGCCACAAGGCTCAGCGATAGATTGCGAAGGCATATTGATAGATAGTGGTTTAGGTACCCCTGCGGGTAACTATGACCACAACGAAGATTATATTTTCACCATCTGCTTGCCTGGCAATGGCATCATAAACTTCTCATTTAGTGCGTTTTGTTTGGAAGAACCGTATGACTACATGTATATTTATGATGGACCAGATATAAACGCACCTGTTTTGGCGGGACCTTTGACAGATGCCATTATTCCAAGTCCTGTTGTGAGTACAGGAAATTGTATCACCATTTATTTCCATTCTGATGCAAGTGTGGCTTGTTCGGGGTGGCTTGCGCAGTGGACTTCGGAAATAGAAGAACCGCTTTTACCTGCTATGACCTTTGCAAATACCAATCCTACATGCAGCACAACGCTTGTTACCCTCAATTTTGACAGCCCCATTTTGTGTGATTCTGTTTTGGCGGGCAATTTTAGCATAAATGGCGCAGCTTCTAACACGATTGTAAATGCTACCCCCTTGAATTGTGTGGGAGATAGCACGACTTCTGTGCAACTGCAACTCTCGCCAGGTTTGGAGCAAAGTGGTTATTACACAGTCAGTTACAATACGACTATTATAGATGAGTGCGGG
>JAAFHL010000247.1 GCA_013298365.1 Bacteroidota bacterium
AAAAAGATAAAGAATTTGCTAAAATATGAGTTAAGGCTGTGAGAAACAAGGAATATTTTTATACCTTTGTACCGTTTTTGTAAATATGTACAATCACATTATTTAACTAAATACATTATGAAAATTAAATTCGTATTAAAGGCAAAAGACCTTAATAAAAAATGGCTAAAGTCCGTAAAATCATTGTATGGCAAGCAAAAATTGGTCATTTCAATCGAGCCTGATAATGGGGAAGAAATGGATTTGGACTTCGATGATGATAGTTGGTGGGACGGCGATGAAGAAGAATTTGCCCTTGAAATTGACAATACGGTAGATAATGATTTCAATGCAGAAGAATATTTGGCTTCTATTGAAAAACAAATGGTAGTGGAAATAGCAAAAGAAGTAGAAGAAAAGCCTGAAGAAACAATAGCAGAAGCTCCCGTAAAACAAAAGAGAAAGTGGGAAAGAAAAATACCTGCTGCTGAAAAACCAGCAAAAGAAAAAAAGACCAAGGATAAAACAGTACAAGAAGTAGTTGAAACACCTGCGGAAGAAGCACTTGTAAAGGTAAAAGGCAAGGGGGGAAGACCCAAAAAAGTAGTTGAAACGCCTGTAGTTGAAACACTTGTGGAGGAAGCACCTGTAAAGGTAAAAGGCAAGGGAGGAAGACCCAAAAAAGTAGTTGAAACGCCTGTTGCACGAATTGAGGAGACTGAAGTGTCATCTGATACAACTGAAAATTAAGCTTTATTATTTCAGGGCGCTTGGCAGAAACGCTAAGTGCCTTGTTTTCAAGAACATATAATACATACCACTTTTATGTCAGCGTCATTCCTTAGCAACGGTACGCCCGAGTATTTTGACAAAATATATCAAGCCTATAAAGAGAATCCCGAAGGGGTTTCTGCTGATTGGCGTAGGTTTTTTGAAGGTTTTGAGTTAGGGGTTTCCTCTTTTGATAAGGGTATTACCCAAGAAGTTCACTCTGAAATCGCTTCTAAGGAAGTAAATGTCCTTAATCTTATCAATGGCTATCGTCAAAGAGGGCATTTGTTTGCCAAAACAAATCCTGTGCGCCCAAGACGTGTGCATACACCAAATCTAGATATTCAACATTTTGACCTGGCAGAAAGCGACTTAGATACTGTATTTCAAGCAGGAAAAGAAGTCAATTTAGGGGCAGCAAAGTTGCGTGATATTGTTGCCATGTTGGAGAAAACGTATTGCCAGTCTATTGGTGCGGAGTTTCTTTATGTGCGTGAACCTGAGATGCTGGAATGGCTCAAAAATCGTATGGAAGTCGAGCAAAATACGCCAAAGTTTGATGTTAAGAAGCATGAACGTATTTTGCGCAAACTCAATCAAGCTGTTGTCTTTGAGAACTTTTTGCATACCAAATTTGTAGGGCAAAAACGTTTTTCTTTAGAGGGTGCAGAGGCGATTATTCCTGCATTAGATAGTTTGGTAGAAAAAGGTGCCTCCTTGGGGGTAGAGGAATGTGTGCTGGGAATGGCGCATAGAGGTCGTTTGAATGTCTTGGCAAACATCATGCAAAAAGAGTATGATGAGATTTTTACGGAATTTGGCGGGGCAGGTTTGGAAGACACGATTTTTCAAGGAGACGTAAAATATCACTTGGGCTATTCTTCTGACGTAACGACAAGCGAAGGCAAAAACGTACATTTGAGTCTTTTGCCGAATCCTTCGCACTTGGAAACGGTGAATCCCGTAGTAGAAGGTCTTTCTCGTTCCAAAATAGATAGAAAGTATAAAGATTATAATAAACTAATTCCTGTTTTGATTCATGGAGATGCAGCCGTTGCGGGGCAAGGCGTTGTATATGAAGTGATTCAAATGTCTTTGTTGAAAGGCTACAAAACAGGCGGTACGATTCATTTGGTTATCAATAATCAGGTGGGTTTTACCACAAATTCTGATGATGCTCGTTCTTCTACCTATTGCACAGATGTTGCAAAAGTAACTTTGTCGCCTGTTTTTCACGTAAATGGTGATGATTCGGAGGCGGTTGTATATGCAATGGAGTTGGCGGTAGAATTTAGGCAAAAATTTGGGCGTGATGTCTTTTTGGACATTCTTTGTTATCGCCGTCATGGGCATAATGAAGCAGATGAGCCTTCTTTCACGCAGCCTCTTTTGTACAAAGCCATCAAAAAACATCCAAATCCTGCCATTGTTTATATCGAAAAACTCAAACATTCGGGCGAGGCTGAGGTAGTAGAATTGGCAAAAAAATTGGAAGTTGAGTTCAAAAATGTGCTACAAAGTGAATTAGAACAGTCTGTGGGCAATAAATATGTGCATGGAATGTCTTATTTTCAAGGCGTTTGGGAAGGGATTAGACGTGTAACAAACGAAGATTTTAAGGGGCAAATTGTTTCTACTGCCGTAGATAAATCAAAACTCCTGACTTTGGTTACAAAAATGCACCAAATTCCTGCCACTTTTAATGCACATCCCAAAATTAAAAAACTTTTTGGCGACCGCCTCAAAATGGTCGAAGAAAATCGTTGGGATTGGGCATTGGGCGAATTAGCCGCTTATGCTACTTTGCTTACAGAAGGTTTCCCGATTCGTTTGAGTGGGCAAGATGTAAAAAGAGGTACTTTCTCGCATCGTCATGCCGCTATTTTTGCAGAAGATACAGAAGAAGAATATATAGGAATCAACCATGTAGAAGAAGGGCAAGCGAAATTTGAGGTTTATAACTCTCTTTTGTCTGAATATGGTGTGTTAGGATTTGAATATGGCTATTCTATTGGGCATCCTAATCAATTAGTGATTTGGGAAGCACAGTTTGGCGACTTTGCAAATGGGGCGCAAATCATCATGGATCAGTACATTTCAAGTGCAGAAACAAAATGGCAGCGTATGAGTGCTTTGGTACAACTGCTACCGCATGGCTACGAAGGTATGGGACCTGAACATAGTTCTGCTCGTATGGAAAGATATTTGGAACTTTGTGCTAACAAAAATATTCAAATCTGTAATATCACCACACCTGCCAACTATTTCCATGTGTTGCGCAGACAATTACACAGAGAATTTAGGATTCCCTTGGTGGTTTTTTCACCCAAAAAACTCCTTCGCTTCCCCTTGTGTGCAAGCCCTGTGGAGGATTTTACGACAGGTGGTTTCCTAGAAGTGATAGATGACAATTTTGTAACGCCTAAAAAGGTGAAAAAAATATTGTTGTGTTCTGGCAAAATTTATTTTGATTTATTGGAGCAGCAGCAAAAAGACCAAAGAAAAGATGTAGCAATCGTGCGCATGGAGCAATTATATCCGCTCCCTGAAACGCAGTTGCGTGCCATTGTTGCCAAATATCCTAAGAATGTGAAATTCTGTTGGGTGCAAGAAGAGCCTCGTAACATGGGTGCATGGGCATATATCAAACGTATGATTACCGAGCTTGACGTAGAGCCGATTTGCCGCAAAGCAAGTCCAAGCCCTGCTGTGGGTTCGCCACAACAACATGCAAAACAGCAGCAATATTTGGTCAATAAGGCTTTTGATATTATTCCTGAATAATTTTCATCTGCGTAAATGTAGGCAAAAACGTGTCAGATTTCAAAAATCTGACACGTTTTTTTATGGGTGCTTCGGCTTTAGCCGAAGATACAGATTCTTCGGCTAAAGCCAAAGCACCAAGTACAATGATTACTCATGCCCATTTCACAGGTCCTTTTCCTTTTCCGAGGGATAAATCCTTGGCAGCGATAATCGCATTTTGCAAAAAAATCCTTGCCAATTTTACAGATTCTGTAACATCGTGTCCTTCTGCGAGAAAAAAAGCAATCGCAGCAGAGAGCGTGCAGCCCGTCCCATGCGTATTTTGCGTATCAATTCGAGCATGACAAATTTCCTCTACTTGAAATTCGGCTGGCACATACAAAATATCCCAACATTCTTGCCCCTCTGTCAAATGTCCCCCTTTTAGCAACGCCGATTTTGAACCCCATTGTGTGAGTAAAGGTACCGCCATTTCCATCTCTGCAATAGAATGGATTTTTTGTCCTAATAAAACGGCAGCTTCGGGCATGTTAGGCGTTATGATACTTGCCAAAGGAAATAACTTTTGTTTCATGGCAGCAATCGCTTCGCTTTGCAACAAAATATCACCACTTGTGGCTACCATAACGGGGTCTATTACCACTTTTTCTACTCGATATTTTTGCAACATTTCTGCTACAACCATCACAATATCAGCCGAATACAACATGCCAATTTTGACAGCATCTGCTCCCATATCTTCAAAAATTGCCTCAATTTGCGCAGCCACAAAATCAGGTGAAACAGGAAAAATACCCTGAATGCCCAAAGTGTTTTGCGCCGTCAGAGCCGTAATTGCCGTCATTCCATAAGCACCCAAAGCCTCCCAAGTCTTCAAGTCGGCTTGAATTCCTGCACCACCACCACTATCCGAACCTGCTATTGTCAAAAGTTTTAAATAAGCCATATAAAAATAAATGTTACTTTACCCTAAAAAGAAACGCTCAACAAAGAATATTCTCTCCAAAATATGGGTTACGCACCAAAATATTATCTGCGAAATCTTCCATATCTGCGTTCATCTGCGAGACAAAAGTAGTATATTTGTAGCAAAATATCACAAAAATATGAATTGGTTTTATTCACTCACATATACACTCACTTCCGCCGAAGTCGAAAGTCTATCACAAGCCTTTGCTGCGTTTTTGGCGCAATGGAAATCACATGGCACACCCGTAACAGGTAAAATTGACATTAAATATGCTCGTTTTATTCATATTTCCCTAGCACAAAGTAGCGAAAATCCTTCGGGCTGCTCCATAGATTCTATGCGCCATGCAGTAGAAAAAATATTGCTTTCACATCAATTAACATGGGCAGAAGCCTCAAATGTCTTTTTTAAAGCCGAAAATGGGGAAATTAGGCATACAGATTTTCGTCAAATCCCGCAATTAGTAGCCGAAAACGCATTACACGCAGAAAGCATTGTATTTGATAATTCATTGTCAGACACAGGTTTACTGGAAAAGTGGGAAGTGAAAATGGCAGATACTTGGATGAAACGCTATTTGAAAGTGAGGGTTTAATTTGGGTACTAGGGGAGGAGTATGTACTTGATTCAAAGTACATACTCCTTTTTTTGGTCAAAAATCCTGCTTTATATAGATTTACTTCTTAGAAGAAGATGAGATTATTCTTCATCTTCTCCTTCCCATTCATCAGATTGTGGATTGAACTTGGCAAACTTACCTGTAAGTACCAACTTAGAAGCTAACATATCAAGGTCGAAAGTGTCGCTGCTTGTTGTAGAAAGATATAATGTACGTTTTGTTAGCGTGGCAGAAATAGCTTCATCTGCTTCATGCTCATACGAAATCTCATTGTCTGTTTCATTTGTTACAAGATAGCCTTCATCTAAGAGCCATTTGTGGATAAGTTCCTTATGCTTAGGGGTGAAGGGGAGAATATTTGCTTCATTTTCCCAAAATAAGGCATTATCATAAGCTTGCGCTTTTTCTTTCACTTCTTTTCTGTATAATTCGATGTCGTAACTCATACAAGAGAAATAATGGATTTTTTAAAGTGTCAAAATTGGGGACAAATATATGAAATTTGATAATTCTTTTGCACAAAATCAACAGTAATTATTTGTATAGGGGCAAATTTTATCGAAAATAAATGAAAAAGTATAGGGCAGTAATTCCTTGCGTGAATTGCTGCCCTACCTTTATGTTGAAAAAGTAATTTATTTGACCAAACCATCTAAGACCCAAGCCAAAGAATTTTGCCACAATTGCTTGTCATTTTCAGGTGCGTAATGATAGGTTTTTTGCAAAGCAACTTCAATGATGTGAGAAACATCTGCAAAAATTGCTTCATCTTCCAACGAAATATTGGGTTGCATCAAATACGCAAAGGTGCGAGCCATTCCACAATTTGCAATGAAATCAGGAATACAAGCCACACTGTTATCAGCGTATATGCCTGTTTCTCCTAAGAAAATATCAGGGTCATTAAACGGTACATTTGCGCCCGAAGAAACAACTTCTAAACCATTTGCTATCATTTTTTTCAACTGCTCATGAGAAACCATACGAGAGCCCGCAGCAGGAATAAAAACTTCTGCTCCCAAGCTCCATATATCTTCATTTGCTTGCTCAAAAGGAATAAGATTTTCGGCTGCCAACTGATTGCCATTTCTGGCAAAAAATAAATCCGTTATTTCTGTCATGCTCAAACCTTCGGGCTTGAACAAACCGCCACTTCTGTCAATAATGCCTACTACTACAAAACCTTGCTTAGTAAGTTCCCATGCAGCAGCCCCACCCACATTGCCAAAACCTTGAATAATCACTCTCTTGCCAAGATAAGGTTTTTTCCAAATATTGTAATAATGACGCACTCCTTCTGAAACCCCAAAACCCGTAATCATATCGGCAACGGTTACATGTTTGCTCACATCTGGAGAGTATTTTGCATCTGTAAGTAATTGAGAAACACCATCTTGTAGTTGTTGAATGATATTAGCACGGGTAGCATCATCTGGGTGAAAATGCCCATTCATTACGCCTTCCTGCGGATGTAAAACCCCCTCGGCAAAAGTCATCGGAATCACTTCTTTGATTTCATCAACATTCATATCGCCGCCTGTGCCATAGTAATTTTTGAGCAAAGGAGCTACCGCCTTGTACCAACGTTTCAAAACGCCTTCTTTGCGAGGGTCAGTAGTGTCAAAATTGATGCCCGATTTTGCGCCACCAATCGTTGGTCCTGCTACTTGAAACTTGATTTCCATTGTTTTTGCCAAAGAAAGTACCTCGTGCATAGAGCAGCCCTTACGCATACGTGTGCCACCGCCCGCAGCACCGCCACGCAAAGAGTTGATAACCACCCAACCTTCTGCCTCAGTTTCGCTGTCTTTCCACTGAAATACGATATGTGGAGGCTGATGTTCAAATGTTTTTAATTTGTTAAACATGAAATAATTATAAAAAATAAATTAACAGGTAATGACTGCAAAATAAGGCATAAAAAATGAGATTGTATAGAAAAAAAACATACTTTTGTCTCGTAGATTTGCATTACTTTTTTGCAGATAAATCTATCTTACATTTTC
>JAAFHL010000248.1 GCA_013298365.1 Bacteroidota bacterium
GCATCTATGCTTGTTTTCAATTCGGGGAAAGAAAGATTCTTTTCTAACTGAATTTTCAGCCATTCACCCCGTATCAATTTTTCCAAATCGTTGCGAATAGAGGCTGTTTTGTTAAACATCAATTCTCTTACAAGCGCATTGTCGCTAGTATTTACCCAAAAAGCGTCAAAGGTTTCCCCATCTTGATTGACAAAATTGATAATAGACCAAGGATTATATATTTTTGTTTTTCCAAATTGATAATTGTTATACCATAGTTCTACGGCTTCTTCCTTGCCATAAATCCCATAATAGGACAACATTTGATGTACTTCCTCTTGTGTAAAACCAAATTTATCCGCCATTTTCGGCTCTGTTATTGAAAAAACCTCAAAATTATTCAAATCTGAAAATAAGGATTCCTTTGAAATACGAGTAATACCTGTCAAAACGCCTTTTTCCAAATAGGGATTGTCTTTCAAGCCACTTGACAAAAAGCTACGCATAAGGTTTACCATTTGTGCGTAATAACCATTTGTATGCGCAACAATCACAGGACTGTCATATTCGTCTATCAAGATGACTACTTTTTTGCCATAATGTTGAAATAAAATGTGGCACAAAGATTTTAGAAGTCCATTAAAATGGGCAATATCTATTTTTTCTGAAAATAACTTTTGAAACAAACGCAAATCCTCTTCAGGAAGTTTTTTATCTTGCAAAATTTGACGAAATGGTTTTAAGGCATTTAATACATTCTCGACAAAAGCGACATACATACTTTCCCAAGTCATGCTTTTCAAATCCTTGAAACTCATAAAAACAACAGGATGTTGCCCACACTTTTCCATATATATACCGCCTTCTTCGGTTTCGATATTCAAGCCATTGAATAAATCCCTGTTATTTTCATCTGCATCATAAAAATACTTCAACATCGTCATATTCAAGGTTTTACCAAAACGGCGTGGACGGGTAACAAGCAATGAAGTACCTGCGTTTATCACATCTTTGATGTATAAACTCTTATCTATATAGTAACTTTCGGTTAATACGGTCTTAAAATCGGATTGCCCTATATGGATTTTTTTCAGCATAATGATGATATTTTACACAAAGATAAGGAAAATTAAGGAAGTAAAAAGGAATAAATTATCACCCCACATAAATTTACAGATAAATTACCAAGAATTTATTTGTGAATTTTCATTTATAAAACCCTCAACATCTCTAAAAAACTATAAAGACCTCCAAACTTCGCTAATCTTATCTAAACACTTAAAGGCTGCTATTTCCACCCCCTATCTTTGTTGCTCAATCGCATACAAATATACAACATGTACTTATTTTGGCAAAAATAGTTTTTTTTTGCCAAAAACACATAAAAAATCCCCTCAAAACCCATAAAGATTTTGAGGGGACAAATGCAAATTAGCTATCGAAAAATTATTTTACTACTTGGAACATACCACCAATGGTAGCATTATTGGTTGCAATAGAAACCAAATAAGAACCTGCTACCAAGTTAGAAACACTCAAAGCAATGTCATGGCTTCCAACAAGCATTTCGCCTTCATTTTGACTAAACATCAAACGACCATTCATGTCATATACATTGATAGTAACAGGTGAGTTATCTTTCAAAGTAAATTTCATGGTTGAAAAAGTATTTGCTGGATTTGGATAATTGCCTTGATAGGTCAAGTTGCCACGAGAAAGTCCTGATGCTACGCCTACAGTACCTGCTTGTACAATCACAACAGGGAACAAAATGTAGTTAATCAAGCTATTTGTATTTTGATAATATTCATCATACCAAACATTATCGCTCCATTTTACCGCATTACGAGAAAAAGGCTGCCCATTTTTCAAGGTATCATCACCAGGACGGCTATCTACGGCAACAACAAGTCCAAGTGAATCCAAAATACCTTCGGGATTGTAAGCCTCTAATTCAAAAGTCATAAAGAAATCTTTTTCTACACGTACAGGAGGGTCTATTGGCGTAAATTCTAATCCACCGCCAGATACATCAATGTCTGTATATGCTTTGGTAACAACGGTAAGTTGTGTACCTGGTACGCCTGTGTAGGTAGGTCCACCCGCCGAAGCAGCACCTGAAGTTCCATCTGCATCGTACACGCCAAAACTTGCAAAAGCGGTAGAACTTGCAGAAATAGAGCCTACAAAATAACCTAACACACCAATTACATCAAGTGTACTATCAGAAGCCACTACATTGTATTTCTCCCCCCAAGCCAAATCACCATAAGAGTTGTGTCCTGTTGCAAATCCCCAAGCAGGTGCTACCCAAGAAAAAATGTTAAATGTAGTATCTTCTACACCTAAGTTTCTAATAATCAAGGTGTCTCCAATCCCACGCTCAGCAGTTGTGGGTAGCGATAAGGTTCTTGATGGCGTGAAGGTAGTTGGTCTCACTTGCGCAAACAATGTTGCAACAGCAAGTAGGATAGCTGAAAGTAAAAATCCTTTTTTCATCTGAATGAATGTTAAAATAAATTAAAATAAAATGTTTTGAAAGAGATTGTTTGTTCAATTTCTACACAAATTAACGCAATTCCTACAGAAATAGTAATTTTTTAGCACAGATAAATAATGAAATCCCTATTTTACTACATATACATGTAGTAAAAATTTATTTTAAGGAATGATTTTATACACAAAAACAGGGATTTCCTTTTCCAAACAACTAACGAAAGCAACTCCTCCTTACGTGTAGGCGTTTAGATAGGACAGCATAAAATTAGGCTTTGCCTCAAAACCTACTTAAAAATATCCTATATTTGTGCAAAAATACATTTTATACAAAAATCCTAAAAACGACTGTATGCGTTATTATTGTTTGTTTCTTGCTTTTTTTATAGGCATCAACGCTTTGCAAGCTCAAATTTTTCGGGCAAGAAGTGATACAAGTGCCATGACTTGGAAAATCCGTTTTGTGCCAGATATTGGTTTTCAGACGCTTTCCAAAACCGAACATCAATACTATGATGGCGAAAAACTCTACTATGATGCCAATGATTCGTATTGGAAATGGGCAACTTTGGACAGTTCTAGCAAAGGACCTTCTGCTTTGGAAAAAGTAAGTAGCTTTCGTTTAGGTGTTATGCTCAATTTAGTAGATAATTTGTATGTCGGTTTTAGCTATACGCCGCTTTTGATGCGTAGGTATAAAACCTATAATTGGGGCGGGCAACCTTACTCACAGTTAGAAACGACTGTGTTATTTTCTTTGGGCGGAAGTGTAGCGTATGACTATCATTTGCCTTTTTACAAAAGATTGACCTTGCAGCCTTCTGTTACGTTGGGCGGCTATCAGTCAAATGGTTTTTATGAAGGTCCTGGCAGAGAGTTATTTTATGAGGGCAGAATGGGGCTTGCTTTTCGTCCTTTCCGCCACAATCAGTTGCGGGTTTGGTGCGCTTATCAAAATTATACGTATCGGGAAAATGCACCTTCCTATATTTATGACAAAAATAGAACGGTAAAAACAGATGTAACAGCTTTTGTTTGGGGCATGGGCTACTCTTTTAACATTGATATAAAAGAGGATTTTGTGCGTCATAGAATGGAAAAAGAACCGAAAAAACGTAAAAACAAAGAAGCAGAATAATTTTATTTACAAAGAACAACCATGAAAAACATATTGTTTATCAGTCTGTTATGCTGTTTATTTGAGCTAACAGCCCAAAATTACACCATTAGCGGCTATATCAAAGACATAAAAACAGGGGAAAACCTTGTAAGTGCCACGATTGCCGCACCTGAACAAGAAACAGGAACGTATTCCAATAATTATGGTTTCTATTCGCTCACATTGCCAGCAAAAGACAGTGTTTTGCTTATCTTTTCGTATGTAGGCTACGAAACAGTTGCCAAAAAAGTGTTATTAAACAAAGACATAGACTTGACCGTCAGCTTATTGGCAAGTGCCTTAAATGTAAAAGACGTTGTAATTACTGACAATAAAACCCGTCAAAATGTAGAAAAAGCGACCATGGGCGTGATTGATATTCCGATTCAGCAGGTGGAAATGATGCCTTTTTTGGGAGGAGAAAAAGACCTTTTGAAAGCCATTCAGCTTTTGCCTGGCGTGCAAGCTGGCGGCGAAGGTTCTTCGGGTTTTTATGTGCGTGGTGGACAAGCCGACCAAAATCTCATTTTGATGGACGAGGCGATTGTCTATAATCCGTTTCACCTTGCAGGTTATTTGAGCGTGTTCAATTCTGATGCGATTCGCAATATCACTTTGCACAAAGGTTCATTTCCTGCGCAATATGGCGGGCGACTTTCTTCTATTTTGGATATTCAAATGAAAGAAGGAAACAATCAAAAATGGGGTGGCGAGGCTTCAATTGGCGTTGTGAGTTCAAAAGCAACGATAGAAGGTCCGATTATCAAAGACAAAATGTCGGCGATTGTGTCTTATCGCCGTTTTTATTGGGATTTATTGGTCAAACCTTTTTTGCGACCAGGGCAGGAACTTGCCTATAATTTCCAAGATTTGAATGCCAAAATAAATTATCGTATTTCGGACAAAGACCGCATTTTCCTAAGCGGATATTATGGCGGTGATAGATTGGTACAAGGCAATACAACGCCCACAGACACGACCAAATTTTTTGTACTTTGGGGAAATACAACCCTTACAGCTCGTTGGAATCACTTGTTTAACAATAAGTTATTCTCCAATACAAGCGTTATTTATTCCAAATATGACGTAAATATGGGGCAAACGCTTTCGGGTTTTTCTATCAAAATGAAATCAGGCATTGAGGATTGGAATGCCAAAATAGATTTTGATTATTTCCCAAATCCCAAGCATAAAATCAAATTTGGCTTAAATTATATTCATCACACATTTACGCCTTCGTCTGTAAAAGGCAAAACGCAAAATGTGGAATATAGCCAAGTGCAAAGCCGACAAGTGCATGAAAGTGCGGCATATATAAACGATGAGATAACCGTAAATGACCGTATTAGCTTAAATTTAGGCTTACGGATTCCTTATTTTGTCTATAAAACCACACAATATTGGGGCGTAGAACCTCGTGCGACCTTCAAATATCAACTCAATGAAGATGCTTCTTTGAAAACAGGCTACACTTTTATGAATCAATATTCGCATTTGGTGAGCAGTTCGGCAGTTTCTTTGCCTTTTGACCTTTGGATTCCAAGCACAGACACTGTCAAGCCACAAAAAGCACATCAAGTGGCACTAGGTTATTTCCAAAATTTATTTAGCGATAAATATGAGGCAAGTGTGGAAGTGTATTACAAATCTATGGCAAACCAAATAGATTATCGAGAAGGTGCAAACTTCTATTTCAACAGCAATTATCAAAAAGAATTGGTGTTTGGAAAAAGTTGGTCGTATGGTGCAGAGTTTTTCTTGCGCAAAAGAGTGGGAAGATTTAGCGGGTGGCTGAGTTATACCTTGGCTTGGACTTGGCGCAAATTTGACGATTTGAACAATGGAAATGCTTTTCCTGCCAAATACGACCGCCGCCACAATACCTCATTGGTTGCGATGTACAAATTCAATGAAAGATGGTCTTTTGCCTCCGTTTTTGTATTCACAACAGGAAATACGATTACCTTGCCTGATGGTCGTGTTTATACCAATCTCTTAGGCTCAACAACTGCAACCTGGGCTGATGATTTTGTTTCTAAAAATGGCTATCGCATGAAGGCATACAACCGTTTAGACATTGGTTTACGTTATAAATTGAATTGGAAAAACGTAGATTCGGAGCTGCATATAGACATTTACAATGTTTACAATCGCCGCAATCCTTTCTATTTATACTTGCAACAGGAAACAGATGTTCGTTCGGGTGGAACAAAGTTTGTGGCAAAACAAATTTCTTTGCTGCCAATGATTCCTTCACTTACGTTACAAATGAAGTTTTAGTTTTTACCGCTTTGAAGGTCTGCGACCGTTCAAAGGGTAAAAACTACATAAATGCCTTTTTGAAAGTGCAACTGTTCAAAGGATAAAACTACATAAATGCCTTTTTGAAAGTGCGACCGTTCAAAGGGTAAAAACTACATAAATGCCTTTTTGAAAGTGCAACTGTTCAAAGGGTAAAAACTACATAAATGCCTTTTTGAAAGTGCGACTGTTCAAAGGATAAAACTACATAAAGCAACTGATTTTTCTACCTTTTGAACGGGCAACGCCCTTCAAAACGGTAGAAAAACAAAATCCAACTTTTTATGAAAAATATACAAAATATCATTTTTTCACTCTTTCTCCTGTTCATTTTATTTGGCTGCGAACAAACGGTTTTTATCAATCAAAATGGTTATGAGCCTCGTGTAGCAGTAGAAAGCGACATCGCTGCCGATTCTTTGCCAAAAATCTATCTCACAGAAACACAAAATTATTATGGCTATGTTGATTTCCAAAAGCCTGCAAAATACATCGAAAATGCCAAAGTTTTGCTCGTTCACAATGGCACAACTGACGAGCTGACACTCACAGAAGGCACAACAGATACAATGTTCTATTATACAGGTAATTGGACTATGGACACCGTTTATACCAAAAGAAAATATTATTTAGGACATACGCCTTGCAAAAAGGGAGAAACCTATCAACTTAATATTGCGCACAATGGCAAAGAAATTACCTCCGAATTGACAGTTTCTAATTTCACTTTTCCGCCCTTAGAAGCAGAACAAAAAGTGGAACAAGTCAATTATCCTGGTGGCTCTTATGAAGACCGTTTTTTGGAAGTGCGTATTCAAGACCCCGTAGGTTTAGGTGCTTATTATCGCAGCAAAATAAGTTATACTTATGTGGAGTATCTTCAAATCTACGACCCAAATACAGGTCAATATGAAATAGTAGATTCTGTGATGAGGCATAGAAATGAGGTTTCTCAAATCGTGAGCGATGAGGTAAATGATGGCGGCACTATCAAAATCCGTTTATATCCCAACATTTATCCTTCATACACTGAAGACACAGGCTATGTTGCCATCAATATTCAAGTAGAATGTTTGGATAATGCAACAGGCAAGTATTTTGAATCCATCTTTTCGCAGCAAATGAGTAATGGAGACCCTTTTACTGAGCCGACTTTGCTGTATTCTAATATCAAA
>JAAFHL010000249.1 GCA_013298365.1 Bacteroidota bacterium
GAGCAAGAAACACGAAAGCAGAAATAAGTAAACGTTTTTCATTTATAAAGAAAATTGTTATGTTTTTATGAAAAATAGTACAGCGAAAATATTGGAGTTACCATGTTTTATTTTCAACTATAAACAAAGTATCTATAAAAAACCAATATTTTGAGCAAAGAATTTATAAGTGTGCGTATCTATTTGATAAGTGTTACATACTTCTACATTGTCTTTGCATTCTGCGCTTGTAGGAAGTAGAACTTGGGTCGCAAAGCATGGCAGTTTTAGGATTAATTATCAAAGACATCTCCCATGCACCGCCACCATAATTGGTAAAACCTGTTAAATTAAAATCTTTGCTTACGCCAAAATTCATTAATAAGTCATCGGTTTCCCACGCATACCCTAATTGTGCAACAAGGGAAGATGTATTGTATCTTTCAGGAATAACATTTCTGTTTTGCACATAAAAACCGCCATATAAAGAAGGCGACATAAGCCCAACGCCATAACTAAATGTCATATAAGAGTAGGCATCTGTACCGTAAGAGGCTTTTTGATAGTCAAAACGAGCTGAGGGGTTTAAATAGACAGAATGATTAGCGTCTTGTGTATTTGTAAGCTCATTTAGCCAAGAAACATGTCCTGTAAAACGCAGAGGCATATATTCGTTGTAGCCCAAAAGAGAGGTATTATTTTTGATTAAATGGCTGACAGACACTCCCATACGCAAATCTTCGGCGATAACAACTCTTTTTACTTTCCATTTTTCGGTCATATATACGATACCTGCGTCCAAATCCCAATAGTTTTTGGATTGAGAGGTCATATTTGCAGGGGGTGAATATTGACTTTGTCCAACTACACCTTGTAGGGCATCTAGTTGATCGCCAAATACGAAGTTTTCCCAATTTACACTGCGCCAATTATTAGAAACCTTGAAACCCATGGAAAGTTGAGAGGTATTGTGGCGGTCATTGTCGTTTACGTAGTGATAAGCATACGAAAAACCTGCACTTTGCCATTTAAAAAAGCCTTCTCCTTTTGTTTCATCAGTATGAGAAAGCCCAAAACCCGAATTATAGCAGGGCAAAACAGTACTAAGCCCTACACTTTTCGTCTCAAATTTGCTGTATCCCCGCCTAACGCCCGCCCATTGACTGCGATAGTTGATATTCGCAGATGTGCCAAGATGAAAACCTGTAAATGCAGGATTCAAGTACATTTTGTTGGCATAAAATTGAGAGAAAACGGGGTCTTGTGCAAAAACAGATGTGAGGAAAATGGTAGAGACAAGAAAGAAAAGTAATTGTTTCGTCATAAATTGCATAAATATTAGATTGTCTATTTTACATTTATAAGTAAAACAGGGGGACAAAGTTAAGTATTTTTTTGATTTAAAAAAAAAATACTAAAAAAAGATTTTTTTTTCTCATAAAATTAGCAGCTATTTATCGCTATTTTTTTATAAAAAAGATAATACCTCAAAAGAGCAGTCTCTCTATTATTTTAACTAACGATTCGAGCTTGATACTTATTTTATTTAGGCCAATTATCGCTCTTTATTGTCTCGTCATTTACGCCAATTTCATCTATTTTATCGTAAATAAAGGAGGTCTGTGTTCCCATAATACTATTATAAGCCGCATATATCATACAAGCAGCAACGGGAATAGAAAATAAAATACCAATCAGAAATGCTAATAAACCTGCATAAACTACGGCTATTAAGACAATATAAAACAACAAAAACCAGAAAAATTTCTTAGTAATCACTTTTCGACTTGTCTCCATTGCGTCCCAATAAGTAAGCCCACCAAACATAATCAACATGGGCGCAAATGAGTAGGAAATGACAAAATAATAGGTAGGAATCATAAATAAATAAATCAAAGGGCGAAAAGGCATAATAGTTTCCATATCTCCGATATCTGTTATTTCGCCTTTAAACATAGGAATATAAATATAAATCGCCATAAACACAATTAGCGGCGCTGAACACAATAGCATAATGAGCATTTTCATCACTTGATAGTACAATAGTTGTTTCCAATGCGCAAATGCACCAAAAAAGTCTGAAAAAGAATAGTATTCTTGTTTTTGTATTTTATGGGCTACACAAAAATAACCATATCCCAACAAATAAACACATACAATTAAGGCTAAATAGACAAAAAAAGCGATAATGACTAATATGGCAACAATACCTGAATCCGCTATTCCTACTGCTCCCACAAAAAAGATTCCAAATATCAGAACAATAACTACATAAAAAGCCAAAATAAGAATAGGTATAATGAAGGTAAAACCCACAAAACCGCCCACATTTTGCGTAGCAATATTCCAACCTGCACTAATGTAGTCCCCTAATTTAAAATCATAGCCATTGTCAAGCAGGTCTTGATAGTCCTCTTTTTGTCCGTTGTAGGATAGATTTTCCATAAAATATAAGTTAAAATGTTAAATATTTTCAAAAAAAGGGAATATTTTTGAGAAATGCTAATCACTCACAAAAAATAATCGTTTAGGTTCTCGCAGATTTTCACAAATGCAGCCGCAGGTTTACGCAGATGTTTGTTAATCTGCGTAAATCTGCGTTCTTCTATCTGCGTTTATCTGCAAGAAATTAAACTTATCTAAACGCACTAATGCCCGTTATATCCATGCCTGTAATCAGCAAATGAATATCATGCGTGCCTTCGTAGGTAATTACAGACTCCAAATTCATGCTATGACGCATAATCGGATAGTCGCCTGTGATGCCCATTCCGCCCAAAATTTGTCTTGCCTCTCTCGCAATCTGAATCGCCATATTGACATTGTTGCGTTTTGCCAACGAAATTTGTGCAGCCGTAGCGGTTTCTGCCACTTTCATTTGTCCCAAGCGGTAGGTCAATAATTGCGCTTTCGTAATTTCTGTAACCATTTCTGCCAATTTCTTTTGCGTCAATTGGAAAGAAGCGATAGGCTTGTCAAACTGTATTCTTTCTTGTGCATAATTCAAAGCCGTTGAATAGCAGTCCATTGCAGAACCAATCACGCCCCAAGAAATGCCATATCTTGCCGAATCCAAACAGCCCAAAGGACCTTTCAAACCTGCAACATTTGGCAAAAGGTTTTCTTTTGGCACTTTCACATTGTCAAATACCAATTCGCCTGTAGTAGAAGCACGCAAAGACCATTTGTTGTGAATTTCGGGGGTAGAAAAACCTTCCATGCCTCTTTCCACAATCAAACCTCTGATTTTACCCCTTTCATCTTTTGCCCAAACCACGGCAATTTGTGCAAAAGGCGCATTAGAAATCCATGTTTTTGCGCCATTAAGCAAATAATGGTCGCCCATGTCTTTGAAATTTGTGAGCATACCCGCAGGATTTGAGCCAAAATCGGGTTCTGTCAAACCAAAACAGCCCATCCATTCGCCCGTAGCCAATTTTGGCAAGTATTTCATTCTTTGCTCCTCTGACCCATATTTGTAAATCGGGTACATCACCAAAGAACTCTGCACAGAAGCCATAGAACGCAAACCTGAATCGGCACGCTCAATTTCCTGCATAATAATGCCATACGACATATAATCCAAACCTGGGCAGCCATATTTTTGCGGCAAAAACGGACCAAACAAGCCCAACTGTCCCATTTCTGGAATCAAATGCGTAGGACATTCGTTGTTTTGCGCCCAATCATTGATATATGGCGCAACTTTTTCGTTTACCCAATCCCGAACAGCTCCACGAATGAGTTTCTGCTCGTCTGTAAACAAATCATCTAAGTTGTAATAATCTGGCGCAATGTATTTGTGCGCAACTTTGGCGGTATTTTTCATTGAAAAATGGTATGTTTAATGCGTTGTATAACTGTGAAATAGGGGTAAAGGTTTTATTTTTGCCTATTGAAAATACTTGTCCTTTGTCCCCTAAAATGGGATATTTTTTATTTTTGCTTGCAACTGCAAGATGAGGGAATAATTAGGGTGGTCTTGTGGCAGGGTTTCAGCAGCTTTGTCTAAGTAGTATTTTGCATGAAAAGGGTCTTGTAGGGTGTAGTGATAGAGGGCGAGATGGTAGTGGGAGATAGCTAATAGAAAGATGTCTTTATGGAACATTATCGAAAAATCTTTAATATAAAGAGACTCTAATAGGTGTTTTTTTGCCTCTTTGTGTTTGTGTTGAATCAATGACAACATTCCTATGGTATCTTCATGATTAGCTATAAAAACATGAATATTAATAGAGGGTAAAGCCTCCGCTACTTTAATTGCCTTTTCATAATAATACAAACTATCTTCATAGTTTTGCATTTTTTCATAAATATATGCCAAGTTATCGTATAATAAAGCAGATATTAAAATAATCGCTTCCCCATTTTCTACTAATTCTATTGTTTTTTTCGCAAAAAGCAAAGCTCTTTCTAAATTATTAATTTCAGTATATGCAATAGAAATACAATTATAAATACGAATTTTCAGTTCTATATTTGCTCCATCTGCCCAAAAAAGGAAACTACTTTCTTGAGAAATAATTTCTTCAAAATACATTACATCAAGCATGATATGAATTTTTTGAAATAATAATACAAATATAAGCTCTCTATTTGTTTCATTATCCTCCAATTCTCTCAAACGATTATCAATACTTTTATATGTTATATACCTTTCCTTTAGCTCCCTTTCCGACAAAACAGGCTGCCAATCCCTAAAAGAAGGTTTAAACATCTCTATCTCAATCTTTTCTGCTATAAACTCCACCTCAAGCCGCACACTCAAATGTCGAATAGACCAAAAATCTGCTATGCCTTTTGCACAAAGTTCAAAATATTCTTTTTCGTCAGGGATACAAGCAAGCAAATTGACTTTGTGCTGCAAAGAAAGTTTGTCTCTTTGTTGATTGAAAGCTATGCGCCAAGTATCATTTTCTAATAACAAATCAAAATCGGGAACAATGACAATTTCATTTTGGAAAGCATACAATTTTTGCATAAAAAGACCATAGCCATTTTCCACGATAGAAAGAAAAACAACTTTTTGGTGTGGAAAAGCTATTTCAAGCGTTTTTTTTAGTTGTTTGATAGCAGGAAAAAGGTTGTATTGTACCACGATATAGCGAAACAAATCCGCTTCTATGGTATTCATTATCAAGTCTATAGGCTCATTATCACGAAAGGACATATTTTTTATAAGAAAGAGACGCTGCTATGATAGGATTTACTTTTTTGAGTGAGCCATCATTATATTCAAATACAATGAGATTTTCTAACAAATTTGCGATAATATCGTTGAAATTGGTAGGCTCACCTTTGTCATTATTTTCTTTGATACGTTTCAATTCCTTAAAATCGGCATCTGTCAAGTATTGTGTAGCTTCTGTGGCAAGGTTTTGAATCGCTTTTTGCAAAGCATTTTCATCTATTTTCTTTTTTTGCCTATCTGAATAAGAATAAGCACGCAAAATTATCCGCAATAACTCACGAGGAGAACCTCCAGAATAGCTTATAACAATATCTTTTAGTTCCTGTTTTTCCCAAAAAGAGGCATCTATTCTTGCATCTATATATTGATGAAAAGTTGTATAAGCTGCTGCTATACGTTGATTATAAACATCTTCTATTTTGACAAAGGGAAACATTTTGACCGTTGCAAACTGCTCCAATTTTCGCCTTTCTCTCATCAACTCTATAGGCAAAGTAAAAATAGTATTTACTTTTATCTCTTGCATACGCCCCGACTCGTCTAATACAATTTTGCGGCGAATATCGGTTGTAAGCGTTTTTTCTAAGCCATCTACCATAAACAAAATCTCTTGTGCAATGCGATAATGACGTAATGCCAAAGTAGTTTCTTCGATAAACTCATTAAATTTGGACTTAAAAAAAGGGAAATTCTGTCTAAAAACAGCCCTCACTTTGTTTGCTTTTTCGACATTTGCAGAAAACATTGCTTTTATACTACCAATAATGCCTAAGATGCTTTGAATCAAAGAAATGCCATTTTCGGGCGTTCCTAATCCGATTTCAAGGCTTCCTTCTCCTTTAAAACTACGATTTATTTCTGTTACCTGCTCCGAAAACCATCTTTTGAGCGATTGCAAAACATTGTCAGAAAGTTGTAATTGTTCATGTTTTTCACTTTCTTGCAAGAGTCTTTCTATTTGAAAAATAAGAATATCCATATATTCCATGTTATTGATATTCAAACCTTCATCTATATTACAAGTAACCACAAAAAAGGCTTCTTTATGATGCAATTCTTGTGAATAACGGGCAAGTTCTGAAGTCTTGCCAGAACCCCTCATTCCTCCCAAAAACAGAATTTCTCTGCTATGAATATCCGTATAACGTTTTTTTTCGATAGGGTCATAATTCAAAAAATCATAGATTATAAAGTCGCCAAACTCTCCCCGTAAATGAGATATATCCGTAAAAAAAGGATGTGTAGGCGCAACAGCTTCATTGAACTGAACCGCTTGTGGAATTTGGTGGAATAAGTTTGCTTTAAATGCCATATTTCAGTACAAATTATATATCAAAACACAAATATAGCTGTTTTTGGGGACAATACCCTGTTTTTTATTCATCAATTCCATTCCCTGCCCATTTAGTTATGTAAAAACTAATTCCACATTCACAGGTTCTCGCAGATTTGTACAGATGAGAAGTTTATCTGCACGCTTGCATGGGCTATTTTTGTCGAAAGACAAAAATAGGTGCATTAATAACAATAGCTGAGAAAAGAGATTAATCTTATTTTTGCTTTGCATCTTGGCAGGTACAAAAACCGCCCAATTACAATATAATCCCCTGCCATTTCTTAAACCAATCAAAAAAGGTTTTGCCATCTGCCAAAGTCGTTTCATATTCTAAGCCCACGCCTAAAATCTCTTTTATCATAAAAGGTAAGCCGATTTTCAATTTTAGATTTGCGCTATCTTCGATTTCTCTTGCTACTCTTTCTGCCTCTACCTTTTCTACAAAGGCTTTTATCGCATTGCTTTTCTGTGCAGCAAGCGAAAACCCGTCCCATAATTGCGCCTGTGTTTCAATGCTCATTTTATCAATTTCTTGCAACATTTTGTCCATTTGTTGCAATTGCTGTGTGCTGCTGTTGTTGATAGCCGATT
>JAAFHL010000025.1 GCA_013298365.1 Bacteroidota bacterium
CGCATTTTTATTTTTTGCCCACGTGTCATTGTGAGCGAGTGAACGAGCGAAGCAATCCCACGTATTTTGCATAATCAATACTTTTGATACCACTACGTGAGATTGCTTCGCTCATTCGTTTTTAACTTGACAAAGTAGAACTAAGTATAATAAATAAAGTACGAATATTAAATTTATCCCCCGTTTGATGGAGACACCAAACGGGGGATATACATATCCTTACACTGCCACCTAACTACATAAAAATAAAAGATTTTTACCTATTTTCATTATTTGGGCTATTTTTATAGCTCACTCTCCCCTTTTATTTTTTCTTACGCACGGTACTTTTATTACCTGCTTTTAGCCCTGTGGGTTTCGCTTTACGGAAAGGTTTTGTAGGCGTTTCCAATACAGGCTTGCTACCTTCTGCTTTACGAATATTCACCCGTTTTGCGTCAGTTTTGCGTGCAACCGATTTATGTATTCCCTTTTTAGAAGGTCTTCCTGCTGCGAGTTTTTTGGCAGCTAATTCCTCCAAAGAAGGCATATAAGGCTTTTCTTCTACCGTTTTGACCTTGTCTTTCAACAATTTTTTGACAGAAAGTGACTTATTTTCAGCTTCTTCTGCCGAATATTTGCGCACTTTTACGGTTTTTCCTTTGAGCAAAGGGTCGGCATCGGCATGTTCTAAGTTTTCTAAGGCTGCCAAAGGCACATCTGCAATGGCGTAAGAATCATAGATGGTGATTGTACCAATATCGTCCACAGACATAAAGGCATTATTTACCAAAAAACCTACAATATCAGTTGTGCGAATTTTGTCGCCTTTTCCACGAGAAAAATGGCATTTGATTCTTCGAGTATCATCTCTTGAAGGCTTTCTTTCAGTAGGTTCTACTTCTGTGCTGCGCAACGCAATTTGAATGGCAAGATGATAGCCTTTTACTTCGCTTTTTTCTATCGTATTGGTTACCAACGAAAAAACACGTCCTTTTTTGCCAGCACGCCCCGTTCTACCTGCTCTGTGCATATAAAAATCCAACTCTTTGGGAACAGAGAAATTTATCACACAAGGCATTTCTTCTATGTCTAAACCTCTTGCTGCCAAATCAGATGCAATCAGCAAATCTATGCTGCCTTCTCTGAAACGGCGCAAAATATTCTCTCTTTCTGTCTGCTCTTGCGAACCAAAGTAGGCTTCTGCCCTAAATCCTTGATTTCTAAGATAACCCGAAAGGGTATTAATTTCTTCTCTTTTACTACAAAAAATAAGGGCTTGATGAATAAAATACTGCTCTAATAAACCCGTCAGATAACGTTCTTTTTTTCCTTCTGCCACTTCTACCAAATGAAAAGCAATATTTTTTAACACTTCTTTGGGTGCAATACGAATCACATCTACGGGGCTTACTCGTTCTCTAATCATTTTTTCGGCATCGGGCGAAATCGTGGCAGAGAAAAAGCAAATCTGTGCCGACTTACGAATGTCTTTGCGAATGGAATCAACTTCTCGCAAAAAGCCCGATTCCATCATTTTGTCGCCTTCATCTACAATCAAATGTTTCACATCTTTCCAAATATGTGGAAAACTCCCCTGCGAAAGTACATCTCTCAACCTACCAGGCACAACCACCAAAATATGCGGAACGGCTTTTATCTCTTCAATGCTCTCACCCAAAGGCACGCCACCTATCACTTTTCCCACTCTTAGCGCATCGCCATGAAAAAAAGACTGCAAAGCATTTGCTACCTGTATGGCAAGCTCACGTGTAGGCAACAGCACAACTGCCTGTGTATTACGTTTTTGTAGGTCGAGCAGGGAAATAAGGGGAATCCCATACGCAGCCGTTTTTCCCGTACCTGTGGGAGCTTCTACCACTAAATTGTGAAGCTGTAAAAAAAGGGGTACAACTTTTTCCTGCACCCGAGTTTGCTCAATAAAACCTAATCCAAGCATCGCCTCCTTCACTCTGTCGTGCAAATCGGGATATTTGTGAAATTCTGTTGTATAATTCATTGTATTACGCTGAAAAAACTTGCGAGTTGTTGCTTTTGAGCAGCTTATACGCAAGTTGTACGAAAATTAAGGCACAAAGGTACGCATTTTTGGGGAAAGTAGCGGCTTTCAATATTTGCATATCACAACAAAGTAAGCGAATCCCTTTTTTTTAGCAGAAAACGCCTAAATTAGCCAAATTTCGATATTTTTCTTTCTTTTTAGCTAATAGTGGTATATCTTGCAGGACTTTTGTAAAAAAGGTTTTTCAACCTCATTCACACACAATTCTGCATATTCAAAATGAAAAAACAGGTACTACACCTTTTGTTAGGGCTGCTGCCCTTGACGAGCTTTGCTCAGTTAAACATGAGTTACAGTTTAGTTTCTAATTATACATCGGAGGAAGAACCGATTAAGGAGCTAATCGCTTTATTTGAAAAAGATTATAGTTACAAAATTCGGGCAAATGACCAAATAACTGCGCCCATGTATCATTTATCTGAAAAAGATGTACCTGTTTACACAACTGCCGTAGTTTCGGAGCGTCTGCAAAATATTCGCAGCCTTGTGCCTTTGACCTATAACTCGTATGTACAACGTTATATAGATGTTTATACTTTGGAAAAAAGAGACCAAGTGCAGAAAATGATGGGCTTGACAGATGTGTATTTTCCTTTGATAGAAGAAGAATTGGACAGAATGCAAATGCCCATGGAACTCAAATATTTGACCATTGTAGAAAGTGCCTTGAATCCTCATGCTCGCTCTCGTGCAGGCGCAACGGGTTTGTGGCAGTTTATGCTTGCCACAGGGCAGGAATATGGCTTGCGGGTAGATTCGTATATAGATGAACGCAAAGACCCTTACAAATCTACAAAGGCTGCTATGGCTTATCTCAAAAAATATCATGGTGTATTTGGCGACTGGCTATTGGCTTTGGCTTCTTACAATTGTGGTCCTAATAATGTCAAAAAAGCGATTGCTCGTGCAGGTGGCGTAAATGATTATTGGGCTATTCGGGATTATTTACCCGCAGAAACAAGGGGCTATGTACCTGCTTTTATTGCAGTTGTATATGCGTTTCATTATGCACAAGAACATAATTTGTATCCCATAAAAGCGGATTTCACCCTTAAACAAGACAGTGTACATGTAAAAGGTTTGGATATTTCGCTCTATAATATTGCCGAAATGACAGGAACTTCTTATGATGAGTTGCGTAATTTGAATCCAGAAATTAAAATGGGCATTGTACCTTATTCTTCGTATGAATCGTATGTGTTGCGTGTCCCGCACAGTGTAGCCACATATTTCGCTACCTATTCTTATGCCATTAACGAAAAATATGGCAGAAAAATGTATGCTTCTTACTATCCCGCAGGTTATACGGTTACAGAATATCCGACATCAACTACAACGACTACTACAACTACAGCTTATCTCTCTACTCCAGTAAGTTCGACACCTTATAATGCAAGGATAATTACAAGTGAAGCAAGTACGCCTGTACCTGCTCAAAATGAAAATACAAGTTATACGGAAAATGGGAATTTAGTGGGCGAGGTTGCGATAGGTGCTTCTTTTTTGGCAGAAAATGCCACCCCTACAAATGCGAGAGGTGTACCAAGCAAAACCCCTGCAATTGCGAAAACGACTGCAAAACCTGCTGCACCTGTAACAAAACCTGCTTCTACAACCACAAAAACGCCAGCACCTGCGGCTAAACCTGCTACAAAAGCAAAGGAAGTAGTGCATACCGTAAAATCAGGCGATACTTTATGGGAAATTTCCAAAAAATATGGCGTTACAGTGCAAGACCTGCGCAAATTGAACGGTGCTGCGGCTTCCATGCTCACACCTGGTGAGAAATTGAAGGTGAAGTAGTAGGATTTCACACAGATTTTCGCAAATAAGACTTTCATTTGCGAAAATCTGCGTTCTTTAATCTCCGAAAATCTGCGAGAACTCATAAAACCTTATCAAAAATCTTCAAAACCGCTTTGGAAAAAGCATAAGCCTGAATTTTTTCCACAGGAATAAAAAAAGCATTTATCAATAGATTTTCAGCTACTTTTCCTGCCTCATTTCCCAAATCAAAAAACTGTAACTCCATATCGAAATGTGTAAAAACATGCTTGAATCCCCCTAAATATTTTCCCTCAAAACCTACCTTTTTCCCTTCCCAAACTGCCATTTCTACCTCCTCATTTGGAATTTCATACAAGCCTCCCCAAAGTCCTTTTTCGGGACGGCGTAAAATAGCCAATTCTTTTTCGCTGTTATAAATAAAATAAAAATGAAAATAACGAGTAGGTCTTAGCATTTTTTTGCCTTTGATGGGCAAAAGGTGCATACTTCCTTCTTTGCGTCCGATGCAATCAGTTTCCAAAGGGCAAATCAAACAAGCAGGTTTTGTAGGCGTGCAAATAGTTGAGCCGATGTCCATGATGCCATGATTGAAAGGCGCAGAATCTGTTTTTTCTACCCAAACATCTATGATTTCTTGAAATTTGTTGCGAGTTTTGGCATCATCTATAGGCGAAAAATCATTCAACACACGACTCATGACCCGTAAAACATTGCCATCTATCACGCCTGTTTGATTGCCAAAGGCAAATGAGCCAATTGCACGAGCCGTATAAGGTCCAATGCCTTTGAGCTTGATGATTTCACTGTGATGTGTAGGGAATTTCCCTTCATATTTTGTCATCAATTCTTGTGCAGCCGCATAGAGGTTTCTTGCCCGACTATAATAGCCCAAACCTTCCCAATATTTTAATACCTCATCTATTTCTGCATTTGCGAGTGATTGAATATCAGGAAATCTCTCAATAAAACGATAAAAATAATCTATGCCTTGTGCTATACGAGTTTGCTGTAAAATGACCTCCGAAATCCACACTTTATACGCATTTTGTGAGTTGCGCCAGGGCAAATCCCGCCCATTTTCTAAGTACCATTCCGTTATTTTTTCGCCGATTGTCATGTTGTTTGATATGAATAAAAAACATGCCATTTCTACAAAAGAAATGACATGTTTTTGTTATATAAATAATTGAAAATCAATAATTATTCAACATAATCGGCATAATCAACATCAACATACTTTCGCCTGATTCTTGCTCCTCTGGCAACACAATTCCTGCACGATTTGGCACAGACATTTCCATTTTGAGGTTTGGTGTTTCTACATTTGATACAATTTCCATCAAAAAAGTAGCATTAAAACCGATGTCCATCAATTCGCCATCATAGCTGCAACGCAAGGTTTCTTTCGCCTCATTTGCATAGTCTAAGTCTTCGGCAGAAATTTCTACTTCATTGTTTTTGAGCGAAAAACGAACCTGATGTGAAATTTTATTGGCAAAAATGTTCATACGTTTCAAAGAGCCTAATAGGTCTTGTTTGCTGATAAACAAGATGTTAGGATTTTCTTTTGGAATCACATTTTCGTAGTTTGGATATTTTTGGTCAATCAATCTACACACCATTGTCAAAGTATCTGTTACAAAGAAAGCATTATTTTCATTGTAAAAAATCTTCATATCTTTGTTATCATTAGAATCCAAAGAGTTTTTGATAAGCAACAAGGCTTTTTGTGGAACGATGAATTTTGTTGCTTCGCTCACTGTCAAATCGGGGCGCATATAGCGTACCAAACGATGTGCATCTGTTGCCACAAAGGTTGCGCCATCTTCGCCCAAATTGAACAACATACCATTCAATGCTGCTCTATCTTCGTCATTAGAAGCTGCAAATAACACACGACTAATGGCACGCATCAACACAGGTGTTGGAATTTGAATGTTGTTTAAGCCATCTGGCGAAGGAATAGGCGGGAAATTTTCGCCATTTTCGCCACTAATCTTATACTTTCCTGTATCAGAGCTAATTTCTATTCCAAAATTCTCTTCGTCAATCGAGAAGGTCAAAGGTTGGTCGGGCAATGCTTTCAAAATATCTTGAACGATTTTTGCAGGTACAGCAACCATGACTCCATTTCCACGAGATTCTATAGTTAATTTCACTTGCATAGAATTTTCGAGGTTTGTGGTAGAAATCACAAGCTGATTTTCCTTTATATCAAAGAGGAAGTTCTCAATGATAGGCAACATGGATTTTGAAGGAATTGCGCCTGCTACACGCCCTAATTGACGTGCAAGTGCCGTAGAATTGACGATAAAGTTCATATATTGTTCTTTTTGATGATATGATGGTATGTTTATTTTTTTCTGTTTTTGAGGCAGAAAAAGTAGGCAAAATTAGTATTTTTTTTGCAAATAGTGTATAAAAAACACAAAAAATATTTTTTGAATGGATTTTCTGCAATTTTCGCTATCTTTGTAGGAAAATTATTGCATAACTTATGAAAATCCTTCATACTGCCGATTGGCACCTTGGCAAAAAATTAGAATATATTCCTCGTATTGCGGAGCAAGAAGAAGTGATGGCTGAAATTTGTGTCATTGCCGAAAAGGAAATGCCTGATGTCGTGTTGATTGCAGGGGATATTTTCGATAGCGTAAATCCGCCCATAGAAGCCCTTGAACTTTTTTATCGTACTGCTCGCCGCCTGTCTCGCAACGGCACTTGCGCTGTGATTGGCATTGCAGGCAATCACGATTCGCCCGACCGAATCGAAGCTCCTGACCCTTTGGCAAGGGCTTGTGGTATTATACTCGCAGGCTATCCGCAGTCCGAAATCAAAACTTTTACCTTAGATACAGGGCTTGCGGTTACGAAGGCTGACAAGGGATTTATAGAGGTGAAATTACCGAATTGTGAAACGCCTTTGCGCATTTTGCTTACGCCGTATGCCAATGAAATTCGACTCAAAACCTATTTGAATAAGGAAAATGTGGAGGAGGAATTGCGCCAACTTTTGCAAAAAAATTGGCAAGAAACCGCCGACAAATATTGCGATTCCGCAGGGGTAAATATCTTGATGACGCATTTGTATGTGATGAAAAAAGGTGGTGAAAAACCGATAGAATTTGATGATGAAAAATCGGTTTTGACAGTGGGTGGAGCGCAAGAAATCTATTCCGAAAATTTCCCTACCCAAATTCAATATGCTGCTTTAGGACACATTCATAGAGGACAAAGAATTGATAAAGAGCCTTGTCCGATTGTGTATAGTGGTAGCCCGCTTGCATATAGCATGGCAGAAGCGGGACAAGAAAAGTTTGTATATATGGTAGAAGCATCGCCAAATATGCCTGTTTCTTATACAAAAATAGCCTTGAAAGGTGGCAAGCAACTTGTGCGCAAAACCTTTGAAGACATTGATTCGGCAGTGGAATGGCTGCAAGTAAATCCGAATACGATTGTGGAATTGACGATTGTAACCGACCAATATTTGACCGCAGAACAAAGAAAACAGTTGTATGCTGCACATGAACATATTTTCATTCATCTGCAACTTCAAAATCCTGAATCTTTGGCGGCAAATACGAGCAAAAATATTGATTTGACCAAAAGTATGGAAGATTTGTTCCAAGATTTTTTTCAACATAAACATGCGCAAGCCCCAAATCCCGAAATCATGGATTTGTTTCAGGAAATTATGGCGGGGGAATGATTGTAGTGAGCAACAAAACGTATTATGCTGATATTCTCGCAAAGCCGCAAAGTGAGAAAGGCGCAAAGGGAAGAAGTGTGCTGATATTCTCGCAAAGCCGCAAAGGAAAGAAGGCGCAAAGGAAAAATGCGCACTTCGATTAGCTTTTATTTGCGAGAAAACGCTGCATCAATATTCTACTTCTCCCAAAACATTCCCTTTTGTATCTATAAAAAAGACAATATTTCCATTTCTTACTTTGGCAATGCCTTTGCGAAATCCCGAACTAGCAGCATTGTACTGTGGTGCAATCAACATTTTGCCATCTAAACCCATACAACCTTGCTTTCCAAGGTAAGAAAAAGTAAAAATATTTTCACGCAAATCGCTTGCTTGTTCCACATTTATAGGCAAAGAAATCGTTTCGCCTTTGTCTGAAAAGAGCTTATTTCCTCGCACAAAATACGTTTTTTTACTAAGGCTGTCTTTCAAAATACTGATATTTCCCGAATCCAAAGGCACAAGATTTTGTAATTTTTCGTCATATAGCTTCGTTTTTCCATCTTGTGTAAATACCAAAAACTCGTCTTCTATGTTCCATGTCCCTTCGCTTAGCTCAAAAATCCATTTTCCTTGCTTGTCTAAAATCCCATTTTCATACACTGCTTTTTCTTCATTATAAATACGTGCCGCAGCATAGTTTTTATTTCTCTCAATATACCTAAAATCCTTATAGAAAGGCGACTGCCAAGTATGCGTTTTTGTATTCCAAAACCCAGAAAAGCCTCTGTCTATATAAATGTGCAAAACATCTGATAGCACTTCGGTTGTCTCAGCCATTTTCTCCCGTTTGGAAAGAATAACTTTGCCCGAACTTGCATCTATGAGTCCATGCGTTTTGTTTTCGGCTATTACAAAAAGCGTTGAGGCAAGATGTTTGATGAATAAATATTGCGCTGTTGCGATGACTTTCCCATCAAGGCGCATCAAACCATAGAGGCAATTTTGCTGAAAAATGAGCAAAGTATCGCCCAAAGTGTCCAACACAATTTGCAAGCCTTCGTATTCAAAAGGTACAAGGACTTTTTTGTCGCTTTGTCGAATGATGCCACAATGATGGTCTTTCATGGCAACCCATAAGCCGCCTACTGCATTTACGGCAAGTTCTTCGTATTCAAAAGGCAAAATTTCCTGCCCAGAAATGTGCATAAATCCCCATTTTCCGTCTTTTTTGGCTCTGAAATAGCCATTTTCTATATCCGTAGCAAAGATTTCTTGATAAATAGGTGGCACAATTTCTCGCCCATCAAATGTCAAAATCCCTTTTTTGGCTTTGCCCACAATATAAAAACCCTTGACATACACCATGCTATCATACACAAGCGGCGTTTTGAACTTGCCCGTAGAATCTATCAAGCCATATTTTCCATTTTGTCCGATGAGGGCATAGCCCTGATAAAATAAACCGATATTATCATATTGCATCTGCAAAATTTCTTTACCCAAAGTGTCTATGATGCCGTATTTGATAGTATTTTGGTTGTCTGTGCTGCTATAAAATCCCCACTCATCAAAACTCAAATTGGGTTCAAACGTTCTTGTAACCATTAAAGGATGTTGCACAACGAGTTGTTCTCTCCCCCAAACATATTTTTTTTCTTTGTTTTCTGCAATTAAATCGGCGACTATTTTGAAACGTAGGTTTCCTTTTTTATCGAAAACATAACTGTAAAGGGTGTCTTTTACGATAAAATGATGCAAGGGAATTAAACTCATAGAAGGTTGATTTTCACCTGTTTTAAGCGGAAAATCTTTGCCTGTTGTCATTTGCACAAGATGATAATTTCCGTCTTTTTTTAGAAAGGTAAAATCTCGTATCCATGCGATTGAGGTGGGAAGTTCAGGAAGTTCGCTCCTTTTATCATAGTCTCTATATAAAGGCAAAATATTTTGGTAAGCCTCCTTATAATCTGGTAGATAATCATAACTACAAGGCACAATTTCCTTGTATGTTGAGTCTATCAAGCCCACTTTTTCCCCTTTTTGGACCATTAAAAAATTTGTTTCTGTAAAAAAAATATTGTCATATTCTGGCAATACTTGCCATCTGCCTTTTGTGTCCATTAAACCCTTTTTGTTTTTTACTTCGGCTACATATAAATATCGCTTTTTTGTCCAAGTAGGAAGATTATACAAAAGTTCTATTGGAATAAAACCATTTATACAAGGTGCAAGTAATTCATTACCAGCAGCATCTACGACACCCCACAAATTATTTTTTTTGTATCGAAACCCATTTCCCATTCGCAAAATTGCTTCACAATCAGTGAGTAAAGGTTTTTGTGTACTGTCCAATAGACTTTGTAAACGATTTTTTCTCAACACAGCGATATTTTCTGTTTCATTGTAAAATAACTCCCCATATTGCTGGGACAAAATCGTTTTGCCTTGTGCATCTTGCAAGCCCCACAAATCGCCAAAGCGCACAAATCGAGTATTTGACTTTGTGTAAAGTGTATCTGTATGAGGAAAAGTAGTAATGTTAATATTCCCATAAAGATTAGCGTTAATCGTTGTCTGCCAAATGATACTATCTTTAAAATAGGCATTTGCAGTATAGCCACCAGAATTATCGTTCAGTGTAAGCTCATCAAACCCCCAAGCAATTACTTTTTCTTGTTGCAGATTTTTGAGAAACCATTTTCCCTTTTCTTTTTCCCAGAAATAGATATTATCCTTTTCATCTTTGTAAAAATAAATCAAATCATTTTCTGCATGACGCAAAAAAGTACGTTTTTTGCGCTTTATCGAGATAGGTTGCGTTTGATGGGCAAGATATATATCACAAACCTGCTTATTATAAGCGGTTACAAAATCATCATGCGTGCCAATCATACCATAAGTGTAGGGTCTTAGCGGTTTTCCATACTTATCAAATAAACGCACTTGCTGTTTTTTGAGATTTGTACAGACAAAAAAATCCTGCTGAAATTCAATTTCATCAAAGTTTGCTTTTATCACTTTCTTGCCTTGCTTGTTCCATAATGCCAATTGTAAGTCAGCATTTTTTGTCATAAAAAACACGTCTTTTTCTGTATGAATGTCATAAATATCTTCATACACAAAAGGCAAAATTTGTTTGCGTTGTAGGTTGATAAGCCCCCATTTTCCTGCTTTCAGCACCGCAAAATAATTGTTTCCCAAAGACCTAATGTCTTCATAATCACAAGGAATCAAGACTTTGCCCAAGGTGTCGGCATAGCCATATTGCATTTTTATCACCAATTTCATAAAAACCTGCGCCACACTTCCATCATCACAAATCACTTTGATAATGCCATTTTGTTGCGCCGAAAAAGGATTTCCCATAACATTTTTTACGGTATCTCGCAAGGTATCTATTTGCGTAATATGCCCAATTTTGAGTCCGTAACCCGTCCGATTCACGAGGACAAATTGCGTTTGTAGGGGAATAGGCATTTTTCCGCTTGTGTGTAGCAAAGCAAAAGAATCTTCCTTTTGGACAATGAAAAAAGGGAAATCTTCTGCGGACGCATCTTGAATAAACCAATGTCCCGATTTTAATATTTCTTTTCCTTGTTTATTTAACAAAGTATTTTCATTTTGTTGGCTTATCCATGTAGATTCTCTATCAAAAGTATTATCACTCTCTTCGGTTTTTATCCATGTTTTTTGTGGCAGGGTATCTCTTTTGCTCAAAATAAATACTTCCTTATCAAAACTTATATAATCATAATCTTCATTTGTAAGTATTTGAAAATCAGAATTTAACAAAATCTGTTTATTTTTTCTTTGTAAATAAATATAATCTGAATCCGAAACCGTCCCTATAACTTGCGCCTCCAAAGGGATAATAATTTCTCCGTCTTCTCGCATAATGCCCGCTTGTTCCTTGTTTTGTATCTTAAAATATAATTGCCCTTTTTGGCTCGTAAAAAAATTTAGGTACTCAAAAAAAGGAGTAATCTCTCTTTGCATTTTTGTATCAAATAAACACTGCTTTTTGTCTTTTTGGGCAATCAACAAAAAAGTACCTGCCACAGAATCTATCTTCACAAGTTCAATATTGTCATAGATTACAGGCATAATCGTTTTTCCTGTGGCATCTATCATGCCCCATTTTCCTTTATTTTTTACCGCCGCCACAAAAAAACGCTCATAAGTCCGTCTCAAAAAATCTTGCTTTCCATATTTGTACAAACCGTACATTTGCGCCAAAATACTGATTTCCTCATACTCGAAAGGCAAGATAATCTTATTTTCAGGCGTGATAATGCCCCGTTTATACGCTTTTTCAGCCATGATAAAATGCGGGTGAATGACCTCTATTGTGCTGTATTCGCAAGGAATGACGAGTTTTCCCTGTGCATTGATGCAGCCCCACAGGTTGTTTTGCTTTACCTTTGCCAAGCCATAATCAAAAGAATGTCCACTTTCGTAAGCAAAAGGGGTAATTGCTTTGCCCTCAGCAGAAAAATAGCCCCATTTTTCGGATTGCGATACAATGACTTTGCCGCCCGTATAAAATGGGCTTACTTCTGCATATTTTTTTGCCAGTTCTTGACGAATAAGTGGATAGCGATTGACGGGGCTTTTTTGCGCAAATAATGCAAAAGGAAAGCAAAGAAGTAGGAAAAGATATTTCATATTTTTTGTTTGTTGTGCTGTTTTAAAGGTCTGCGACTATTCAAAAAGCAGCAGCAATTATTTTACATGGCTAAAAAGTGATGAACCCTTTGAACGGTCGCAGACCTTCAAAGCGGTTTCAAAGGTAAAAAATAAAAATGCGATAGAAAAGGGAAAAAAATTTCTCTTTTTTGCCATTATAGGACTTTTCCACCTATTGTATCTACCCGTAAGGAAAACTTGACACGTTTTCGCATTTATATGCTAAAAATTCATGGTTTTCCATGAGGTTTTGGGGGATAAAAATGTGGTAACTTTGTGATATATATCTGCCATTAAAGGCACATCATCACAAAGATGATATTTAACAACAGAAATCATGAAACAACAGATTTTTTTTCCAGCACTTTCTGTGCTTTTAACAGCTTCTCTCCTTTTTGGGATTACTTCGTGCGGACCTAAAACTTGTCCCGAAGACCCAAGTAAATGTCCGCTTAACGAGGCGGAAGTTATTACTGAATTTATAAATACTAACCGAATGCTTACCAATAATCTTACAGGCGTAGATTACATTATTGAAGGGGACATAGAGGTAAGTGCTGATTTTTGACGATTGAAAAAGGGGTAGAGATTCAGTTTAAAAATTGTGCCTCACTCACTATCAAAGAAAATGGAAGCCTAAATGCTGTCGGCACAACAAGTATGCCCGTTCTATTTACGGGTGTAGAGAAAACGGAAGGTTATTGGAAAGGAATCTTTCTTAGTGGCAGCAATTCTACGAATAACATTTTGAAATATTGTACAGTAGAATATGGTGGTTGTAGCGACTATGATATGATAATCGTAGGAGATAATGGTGGTAATCCTGCTCGCTTGAATATGGACAATAGTACAATTCGTAATTGTAAGAATAATGGTTTGTATGTAGCAAGAAATGCTTATTTAGATGCAGCAACAAATTGCACTTTTTCGGGGAGTGATTATCCTATTTTTATCCATTTTGAAAATCCGAATGTAAAATTGGACAATACAAGTACTTATTCAAACAATGCCAATAATTATATCTTTTTGCAAGGCTATGGTCCTGCATCTGGTACAATATCCATAAGCGTTACCATCAGAAATGCAGGTATCCCTTATTATTTAGAAGGGGCGATAAATGTAGGCGGTAATTACACGATTTCTACGGGGGTAACGATGGTCATGGGACCTAATAGTAGCATTGATATATCGGAAAATGGCAATTTTACGGCTACTAATGCCATATTTAAAGGCAAAGAAGCAACAGCAGGTTATTGGAAAGGTATATTTATGTCCGATGGTGTGGCTACTATCAATGGCTGTACGATGTCTGACGGGGGGGCAATGGTTTCCATCAGCGATGATGTAGCAAATGCAGGCATGTTTTACCTATGGAATTATTGGGCGCAACCCGATTTGAGAATAAGTAATACCACAATTAGCAATATTACCAAGCATGGTATCTCTGTCAATGATGCAGGTGGTGGAAGTGTTCCTACGGTTTCTATCAATACAGGCAATAACATCACACCAGGAGCAGGTGGGGCGGTTGTGCATAGTTTTTAAGTTGCTGAAAACATAAATATACTTTTAATAGGGCAAAATAAGCATTATCGCTTTTTTGTCCTATTTTACATTTAGCTCTTGATTTTAGCCCTATATCAAGGACAAGCTATAACATTTTTCGTATTTTTTTTGAGAATAAATTTTATCTATTTGTTTTATTCCTTTTTTTTTGCTTGTATTGCTACTTATTTTAAAGACCAATCTACCTAATTTTTGTATTTTCATAACCAATCAGCAAAGATATGAGACATATTTTTATCTTTTTCATGTTAGCCGCACAAACTGTCATTTTACAAGCACAGACAGATTATTGGGGCATAGAATTTAGCTTGTCAGACAAAAATAATTATATCGGGTATTCCGAATTTCAAAATTATGAAGCTGCTTTTCGGCAAGGAGATGATGCAAAAGCCAATGGTTTTGCAGGTATTCCGATTCATTTTGATGTAGATTCTCGTAAATATATCTATACAGACGAGGGCGGACTTTCTACAAACAAAATGTTACTTCAAATCCACAAGATTTCGACAGGAGAGGTAATGAATATTTTTTTTCAATTAGAAGCCAAATGTAGTGGAATATGTATGATAGATTTTCCTCGCATTCCCTTTCAAGCTGGTACTTTTGAGATAGTAGCCAACGAAATACAATATAATCCCATTATTGTAAATCCCCAAAATCAATGGCAAAACCTTGATGAACAAACATATACGCAAATAGAGGCAACCCCCAAAGCCATTACAGAGATTCCGTATTATCCCAATCCTGCTGCAAATACGCCGCCTATTGTTCACAAAGAAAATTCGGTTGCAACAACTTCGCAACCTTTGGCACGCAAACCACATCTCACATCAAGTCAGACACATATAGAACTTGCGGCACAAAGCAAGGGCGCAAATTCGTTTTTGATTAAGTGTAGCACGCCCAATCGCTTGGAAAAACCGATTGCTACGATTTTTGAATTTAATACCGACTATAACCAAATCATTATTGAATTTAAAGATATTCCCAACAATGGCGCAAGTGCTTCGCCTTTGTCAAAAGAGATTCCGATTCCCAATATTCCTCGCAAAACCTATAATCTGATTGTGTTATATAATAATGTGCGAAGTGTGGGAAAACTGATTTATACAGGCAATAGCCTGGAAATTCAGTTGGAAAACAGCGAAAATATTTTGGTGGTAAATCCAGTGAGTAATTAAAGATTAATAATGTAAAATTCAAGATGTCTGCCATTTTTGTTTTCCTTATCCCGTTAGGGATAAAATATCTGTCGAAAATAATAAATCGCTAAAAATTCGCCCATTTTTTTCGTGCAAGCATGAAAAAAGGTATAAAATGGGACGTTATATTTACATTTCTACCAATATTTAGTGCCTACGGCACAGAAAAAAAATGACGATTATAATTGGCAGACATGTTGAAAATTAAAAATAAATGGTTATATGACATCTTTTGTGGTTTTGCTTTTTGGTAGGGACAGGGCATTGCCCTGTCCCTACCAAAAAGAGGCATTGCCCTGTCCCTACCAAAAAGAGGCATTGCCCTGTCCCTACCAAAAAGAGGCATTTTAGATGCCTTGCACAAAAAATGTCAAAGAACCAAATAAATTAATATATTAGTATACAAGGTATTAGTATTTTCAAATTGATACGTTATTTTATTTCCATTACTGAATGAATAAACATAAAAACGGCTGCCTCGCAAAAGACAGCCATTTCATTTTTAAAAACTCTTATAAAAATTATCTACAAAGTTGGTGGTTTGTCCATAAATAGGCTTTGTAAACTCAATAAATAACTGTTGTGGTGGCGGCGGCATCGTCTCACGGCGGTTTGTATATTCTCTGTCCTCTTTGTTCAGCGCACGCTCATCGCCCATATACGTTCCCCAGCGGTCTTCCCAAACAAAAGTACCTGAAAATTTCTGTTGTGAAACAATGGCATTATTACGTGCATCTATAATTTTAACATCTAATAAACCGCCCGAAGACAGAGATTTGTTAAAAAGTCTCACCTTTGCTTTTACGGTAGCATAAATATTTGCGGTAGAGTCTTTGGTAACTTGTGTTTTGCCAGTAACCACCTGCGCAGTACGTTCTGCTTCCTTTTCATGCACACTCATCTGCCCTACTGCAAAATCGTCAAAACGCATCACAAGATAATGGTCTGCATATTTAGGTTTTTCGTCTGCACTATAAAAACGCACAAACTCATTGCCTGCATATCTGCGAAAATACTCCATCATTTGTTGCTCAAAAAAGGCATTACTCAAAGACAAAGCGGCAGAGTGCATAGGAATGGATTGAACTACTACATAAGTCATCAATTTATCTCTTACCAAATCCAACTGTTTACGGGCATCGGTATGGTCTGGGCGTAAATCCAAGGCACGTTGAAAGCTTCTGTATGCACGTTTATTGTTTACTCTGTCCTGAAAATTTAGCTCTTTCAAACCTTGTTGATAGCTCATTTCCGCAGCATTTCGGCGAGCTTCTTCATATTCCTTAGAAAAAGATTTGGCATCTACCATTCTGTGTGCCGCAGGTGTACGCTGAATGTGGTCATATACACCATTCAATGTGGTATAAGATTCCATCACTTTCTCCCAACGCAAAGGGTCAGAACTGGTTTTGAAGGTATTTATTTTATTTTGCTCATATTTTATCAACTCAGGATAGGCAAAATGCAAAATATCTTTGGAGGTCTTGTCGCTTGGCTTTTGTTGCAAGCGGTTCAACGCCTGCGTAACAGACTTGTAATAGTCGCCTTTGAGATATGCCTTGCGACCTGTCGCACAACCTACTGCTGTGAGGGCGATAAAAAGTAAAATATAGAATAGATTCTTCATTTGGAGGTAGAATTAAATATGAAAGCTGCAAAATTAAGATAAAATTTGCCAAATCAATTATGGCAGTCTATCTATTTCTACGCATTTAGGATAAAATTAGGTTTCTGATATTCTGTTTTTTTGTGTAATCGTGCCAAAAACAGAAAAATGTGTGGCGTTATCACTGAATTTCTCGCAGATTTCCGCAGATAAAGCCCGCAGATTTGCACAGATTATTTAATGTAAGTTGCGCATTGTTTTTACCGTACTGCGATTCTCCAGAATCGCAGTTACTAAGCCATAAAACTTATTTTATCTGACAAAAAAGTCTTTTATACGGGGCTACGTAACACAGATAGCCCCTTCTTTGTTAGTGGCGATTCTGGAGAATCGCCACTACTAAACACCATTCGCCACTTGCATTACTTATTTACGAGCAATTAAATGACTACAAATACGCCTCCATTTCCTTCCACATTTTTTCAAATTGCTTGGCAAAAGTGGCGACTAAGCTTTTCTCATCAGAAACAATAATATTCTCCTCATTAGAGGTAGCCGCACTTTTTGTCCAATTATAACTTCCATTTACCAAAATAGCATTATCTACCACCATAAATTTGTGGTGCATATGCGCAGTCGTATTATCTATACGAATGGCAATACCCGTTTTTGCCATTTGTGCAATGTCAGAACCCAAGTCATGCAATTTTTCATTGTCAGTTATGATACGCACTTTTATATTTTTGCGATGACAGGCGATAATTTCTCGACTAATTTTGTCATCACTGATGGTAAAAACGCATATATCTATGCTTTTTTTTGCATTTTGCAAAGCCTGCACAATGGCATTTGCACAATCTTCTCCAGGGCTAAAATAGGCTTTTGTCATATAAGTAAGCTGAGTTTGTGGTTTAGTAACGACTTCTGATGTGTGAGTTATCGAAGGTTTTGTAGTCGCTTTTGGCGCAGTTTTTTTTCTTTTTTGAAAGAAAGAAAGTAGTTTTTGAAACATGGTACAATCAATTATTTTTGCAAAGATATAGGAAAAAATCCACTTTCATATCGCCGAATTATATAAAATTGCTTTTATTAAAACATCATTTTCCATTTCAGGAAAAAAGAAACTTGCCACAGAGACAACTCGCAGCGTATTTGTAAGTTGAAAATAGGTCAGCCAGTCCTCATTTATGCTTGCTGTTCTGATAGACAAACCCGAAGCTATCGTTCCCAAGCCGCAAACAAGCGTTCCTGAATCGTAATCTACTGTTTTTGTATCATCTACATACTCATAAAAAGCTGCGCCAATGCCTGCAAAAGAACAATGAAAGTGTTGTTTGTATAAATCCCAAGCCTTTTTCCCTTCTTCTTTTGATATAAGCGACAAATAGGCAATCAGCCAAGCTGTAGAACTTGCCCTTGTTGGAACAAAGCATTTTTTTTCAGTGCTTACTTGCGTACAAGGTAAACCTGTTTTGGGGTCAGTAAAATCGGTTTTGATACTATTTTGCCATTTCACAAGCAAATTAATGTGGTAATTTGTCTTGTATTGCGCATCATACAAGGCTATCGCATACAAAACACCCGCATTATCGCAAAGCCAAGGTTCAGGATATTCGGGATAAGAACAAAGTTGATGAATGGGATTATGATTCATTTCTTCTACCAAGAAATAAATGATGCGAGCATGAAGTGTATTATAAGTGGTATCGGTAGGGATTATATCATGGTAAGCAGCAAAAAATATCGCTAATTGGCTCAAATACAAGGCATTATTTTTCCATAAATGCGTATCTTGTGCGATTTCAAGGTTTATTTGCGTTGCCATTTCTTGCATAAAATGTGCGATTTCTGTTTTTTGCGCAGTAGTAATAGGCTCATTTCTCATTTTTTCTGCCAACAAAGACAAGGTAAATAGCTGTTTTTCGGTATCTAAACCCTGAAAATGGAAAGCAAAATCTTGTTGAATGGAATTAAATAAACGTTGTTTTTTCCAACCACTCACTTCATCTACAAAAAAACCTGTTTGCAACACCGAAAAAAGACATATCCAAAGATAAGCAAGTATTTTTATGCCCCTAAAACGCTTACGACATAGATAAGCCATGACGATTGCGGGGATATTGCCCATCAACATTAGGAAGAAAAATGCGAAGTATTGCATATTTTACACGAAAATTTATTTTTGTCAAAAAGCGATTAGCATACTTTTCGCTAAACTTGTATCTTTGCAAAAATAACGAAAATACGCATTAGTTTTTCATTTTTGTATGGCAGATATATTTTCTACGAAAGCTGAACACTTGTCATTCTCTTTCCAAGCCCCCTTGGTTACGGGAAAAGCTACCGTATTGCAACGTTATTACCGTTTGTCTAATACCTTTTCGCCTGCAATGATTGCTTTGTGGTCACTATCTGGCATTGGTTTATATGAAATTATGCCGTTTAAATTATGGGTAATCTTAGGGCTAGCAATTCCTGCGAATGCCTTATTCGGACACATTCTCCTTACTCGATTGCTCACAAATGCAGAACGCAACAACCCAGACAATCCGCAATTACGCATAACAAATGAGGGGATTTCGGTGGATTTAGACAAAGGAGAGAAATTATTTCCTTACGAAAATATTCAACATATTCAGGTAATTTACAGTGGATATGAAAGGAATTTATTGCATTTTCGCAAAACAGGGAAAAACACAGCTAATGAGATAACCTTTAAACACAAAGGGCAACATATTCGCATTCCTTTTCGATTATATTCGCAACAGGATATGTTTCGCCTACAAGATGCCTTACTTTTTTGGCGAGAAAAAGGCATTATGTTTGATGAATACAATGCAACTTCCAGTATTCCCGTAAAAAGTAATTTATTAGAATTGGGGAACTAAGGAATGAGTGAAAAATAACTTATTAAGGTTGTCCATTCTGCAAGAATCCAGAAAACTGATACTGAATCACTTAGCTTTTCTGGATTCTTGCAGAATGGTTATCTTATTTTTCACTCGTTCATAAGTTGTTTTTAGTAGCAAAACTATTATTCCACCCATAACTTTTGAACTCTGCCCAATTTATTTTCGCTTGAAAAACGATAAAAATACATTCCATCTGCAATCGGGCTTAAATCTACCTCCCTTGAAACGATTTTATGTTTTTTCACAAACTTATTCTGCACGTCCCAAATTTCTAAATAGACATCGTGCGCAGGTTCTTTTTCCAATTTCACAAAACATTTTCCATTGGTGGGATTGGGATATAAAAAACTATACATAAATTCGAATTCATCTGCTATGCTCGCAGGCGCACCTGTGTAGGTAAAACTTACCGCACTATCAATATAATAATCATCTGAAAATGTGGTTCTTACATAACCACTTATCACTTGATTTGTGGGTGTTGCAACAGACAAATTTAGCATAATATGATAAGTTTGTGTAGCAGCAGAGAGCAGATTATTCACATCTACTACACTTGCCGTCATTACATATACATCATTTGTCAGAAAAGACAAAGAGACATCATTTGCTGTATTTTGCCCGTAATTAGTGGTTTCAATCGGTAAATTAAACGTTAATAATGGAGTAGAAAAGCCAACAGGCGGCTTAGAAAGGAGATATTCGCCCGCAAACCAAGCGTTATCTAATAAAACGGGTAACATATCTTCACAAAGGGGGATAATACGGGCTTGTACAGGCCAAAACCCGTCATTATGTGTACCTGTTTCAGGAGTCATTGCCATAATCTTACCTTTTTCTGTTTGTTCCCCATACATCCAGTCATTAGAATCGCCATTTACTGCATATAAAATGATAGGAGGTTGCCCAAAAGTATAAGCATTATTTTGTGTCATAAGTCCAGCTTGCAAATTAAAGAGCGCATCATCGGGGCAAATAAGCGGCTGATGCCCCCAAGGATACAAAAGTCTATTGCTATAACTATGCCCATTTAAGGCTGTTTTAAAATGACGAGCCTGACAAAAACTGCGAATAGCTTGCGTTTCTGGCTCTGAAAAAGGCGCATCACCTCTATAAGTTTCAGCATTTTTGAGTGGGTTACTTCCTAAGTCATCAAAAGCCCATTCAAAGCCATAATTTCGATTTAAGTCTATTCCTATCGTAGAATCACTGGTTATATGACGATTTTTGCGCCACATTCCCCCACCAAGTGGGCTTTGCGTTTCGTTATAGACATATCCATCAGGGTTCATCAATGGTACAAAATACAATTCTCTATTTTGGAGAAGATAGGTAATAGCAGGGTCAGTTCCATATTTCTCTGCTAAATACTGCATAAAATATAATAACTCAGAAATAGTAATCGCCTCTCTTGCATGGTGTAAACCTATATACAAGGCTTCAGGCTCATTTTCGTCTATATTGGGATTATCCGACATTTTGACCATCCATATTGGGCGATTTTCATAGCTATTGCCCAAGTTTATTTTTTGAGAAAAGAGATTAGGGTATTGTAAAAACAAAGAATCTAACTCTTCCTCAACTTCGGTCATTGTTAAGAAGCCTCCCATTGAGCCATAATTAAAACCATTAGGTATAATGTTTGATGTTTTTTGAGAATGATTGCTTTGTAGATTTCTATCCCGGTAAAATTCTTCCATATCATCAATCAATATTTTCGTTTTTAACGAAAGGCTTTTTATTTTAGCCATTTCCCAATCCGAAAACTCGCCAACAATATATTCTTTTGTCATTTCAGCTAAATGGTCAGTATCAATCCCTAGTACAACCATTCTTTGCAATTCAGATTCATTACAAAAGACTTTAGCCCGCATATAACGAATTTCTTTTTGGCTAAAAGTCATTGAAAATATAAACAACAATGACAAGAAAAGTACATTTTTTTGAATAGCTTTCATAATCATCTTAATATTAGTGTAAAAATCAGGTAATTTATTATATGTTACAAATAGTAATATTATTTTCTTAACTTTCCTACAACTATATAATAATGAATATTTTATACATAATGTATGTTTATATACAAAGTTACTCTTTTTTTTGATTTTTTCAAAAAAAAGAGTAACTATTTTTAGATATGATAAGATTGTACTAGTCAATAAGGATTTTTTTCAGCAAAATTCACATTTTCAGGGGGGGAAGGGGTTATAAAAAAAGCTCCTCACGATTGTGAGGAGCTAAAGGAAGGCGGCGACCTACTCTCCCACCTGTAACAGCAGTACCATCGGCGCAGCAGGGCTTAACTTCTCTGTTCGGAATGGGAAG